>JAUUZM010000130.1 GCA_030589965.1 Bacteroides sp. | reverse complement strand
TCCCCGGAAGGGACCTTGACCCTGACGACATCACCCACTTTTTTCCCAAGTAATCCCTGGGCAATTGGTGTGCTTATACTCATCTTACCGGCTTTTAGATCAGCCTCGGCTTCCGGAACAATATTGTATTCCATAACAGCATTGTTCGCTGTATTGCGGATCTTGACCTTGGTAAGAATCTGTACATTGTCTGTACTAACCTGAGATTCATCAAGCACCCTTGCACTGGCAACCGTGTCCTGCATTCTGGAGATACGTAATTCAAGCATACCCTGTGCCTCTTTGGCCGCGTGGTACTCTGCATTTTCGGAGAGATCTCCCTTATCCCTTGCCTCTGCAATCTGCTGAGATAAGGAAGGTCTTTCCACTCTCACTAACTGCTCGAGCTCCTGTTTTAGCTTATCCAGTCCAGACTGCGTTATGAAGGAAATCTTTGACATATTATTAATTATCTAATTCTAATAAAAACAAAAGAAGAATCCCGGTTACGGAACTCTTCGTGTCAACAAAGTTACAAATTTTTTATTTAATACTTACGATTCAGTATCTCGCTGTAGATAATGGCTTTTTTAATCTCGTCAACGTTGCCAAACAATTCCGGAAAGCCCTCCTCGTCTTCTTCTTTGGGTGAATGAAAATCCATTTCAGGTTCAGCCTCAGGTCTGCGCGAAGGTTCAGCTTCCCGCCTTTTGCGAATATCTTCCAGAATCTGCTCCTCTTCATCAATCGTCGTTTCCAGACTTTCGCCCTCCATGCTCTCACCTTCACTACTGGTGATTATTGGTCTTTGAGCACTTAATATTTGCTCCAGTTTCTCGAAGGGATTTGAAGATTGAGCCAAAGCCGACCCGGTAGATTTCAGGGTTTCAAAGATATTTGCAGGGGCCGGTTCAACTTCCTGATCTTCATAATACTCCTCAGTATCAGAATCCTCTCCCTGCCTGGAATTGGCATTGGCCTCAGCCTCCATCATTTGGGCCTTCTTCTTCCTCCGGCCGCTCACTCCGCTGATAACCAGTATCGCCAGGGTAATTACTATGTACAATATGCTATCTGTTTCCATTTTTATCTGGGTTTCCTTTTCCTATTTGCCTTATACTTCTTCTTCTTAAAGATATTTTTTATCCAGGATTCTTTCTGTTTCCTCCCATGCTGTTGCGAACGTTTTTCCGTTTCCTTCATCCTCGCCTGCACATCCTTTGACTGGATCTCATAGCGATGCCTGATCGTGGCTTTCCTCTTTTTATCGTATTCCTTTTTCTCCTTTTCAAGCAGCCGGGCATAATTTCGTTCAGCCTTCTTTACCTCCCTCGTCTGTGCCTGTGATTCTGCAAGCTGGATTTGCAGGAACAGAATGAGAAAAAGATGTCTAAGGAACAATTTAATTATCTTTGTCCCGTTTTTACCCATGCAATGAGCAGGTTGATCCGTATATCAAAATTAGGTCTTTTTTTTGGAATTCTGGCAATTTCCTTCATCCAACAGGGTTGCGTGAAGGATAACGGGGACTATGTACCCTACGTATACCTCAACCTCGTTCTTGGAATAAACACGGACCTGGCCCATCTTGGCAACCACATGACAGCTACGATCACTCCAGACGAAAACGGTCTGGGAATAATCCGCTTCAGCAACCCCGACTACCCGGAAATTCCTCTTGGATTGGGACAAATACTGAATGGGAATGGCTTAATCATTCACCGCCTGGACGCATATATCTATGAAGTATATGATATCACCTGCACCTTCCAGGCCCAGATTGATTACTGTGCGCTGGACAGACATCCTGATTATGATGGCGTTTGGGATTGTCCCTGCTGCATGGCCAGGTTCCTCTATAACTCGGATGCTTATTATCCCATCGAGGGACCAGCAGCCCAGCCCCTGAAGAGATATCCTGCCACTCTACAGTCAGGAAGTCTGATTATCCGAAATTAATATACAGGCTAATAATCTACGGGTCTAATACCTGTAATGCTCCGGCTTGTAAGGTCCTTCCGCAGAAATACCCAGATATTCGGCCTGATCCTTTGTTAAAAGGGTAAGCTTCACACCTAATTGTTCCAGATGCAGCCTGGCAACTTCCTCATCAAGTTTTTTCGGCAGACGGTATACGTCAATATCATAATCGTTCTGCCAGAGTTCGAGTTGGGCGAGGGACTGGTTCGTAAAGGAGTTACTCATTACAAATGATGGGTGACCTGTAGCACATCCGAGGTTGACCAGTCTGCCTTCTGCAAGCAGGAAGATCGCATGTCCGTCATCAAATATATACTTGTCCACCTGGGGTTTGATATTCAGTCTTTCTGCTTCCTTAAGATCATTCAGAGCATCCACCTGTATCTCGTTATCGAAATGTCCGATATTACACACAATGGCCTGGTCTTTCATCTTCTTCATATGCTCCACTGTAATAACATCCTTGTTTCCGGTTGTGGTCACATAAATATTCCCTTCTTTCAGGGCCTCATCTATAGTACTTACCTGGTATCCTTCCATGGCCGCCTGCAATGCACAGATCGGATCAATTTCCGTAACGATGACTCTTGCACCATACGATTTCATTGACATGGCGCATCCTTTTCCAACATCACCGTATCCCAGTACCACTACAACTTTACCTGCTATCATTACATCCGTTGCACGTTTGATTCCATCTGCCAGAGATTCACGGCAACCGTAGAGGTTGTCGAATTTGGACTTCGTAACTGAATCATTTACGTTAATGGCAGGGAAAAGAAGCTCCCCTTTTTCCATCATCTGGTAAAGCCTGTGTACACCGGTTGTTGTTTCTTCAGAAACACCCCTGATGTCCTTGGCCATTCTATGCCATTTCTGCTTATCAATAGTCAGGGTCTCTTTCAATTTTTCATAGACTACAGCTACTTCCCTGCTGGAAGCCTCTTTTTCCAGTACGGATGCATCATCTTCAGCCTGGTATCCCAGGTGGATAAGAAAGGTAGCATCTCCCCCATCATCGACGATAATATTGGGTCCGAGCATACCTGGAAAAGTAAGTGCCTGTTCTGTACACCACCAGTATTCTTCCAGCGTCTCGCCCTTCCATGCAAAAACAGGAACGCCCGTTGCTGCAATAGCGGCGGCGGCATGATCCTGGGTTGAGAAAATATTACATGAGGCCCATCTGACATCAGCACCCAGATCCACAAGAGTCTCGATAAGAACGGCAGTTTGAATGGTCATATGCAGGGATCCCATAATACGGGCTCCTTTCAAAGGTTTTTCACCAGCGTGCTTTTCCCGGATTGCCATCAATCCAGGCATTTCTCTCTCTGCAATATCAATTTCTTTCCTGCCAAATTCAGCCAGGCTGATATCTGCTACTTTATAAGATAGTACTTCCACGGTTTCTTCTATTGTTTTCATTTATTGTGTTTTAAACGTTTACAAAGTTATATTATTTCCTGAAAACATTCCTGGTATCTTCCAGGTCCGCCTTCAGTTGTTTTCCAAGAGCATCAATGCCAGTGAATTTTCTTTCATTCCTTAATCTTTCAACAAACTCTATCCGTATTTGTTCATTGTAAATATTCTTTTCAAAATCAAGCAGATGAACCTCAATAGTCTTCTGATTTGGATCCTCATTAACAGTTGGCCTGCTGCCTATATTGAGCATACCATGAAACGAATCACCATTCAGCCTGACGCGGACAGCATAAACACCCTCTGCAGGCAGGATCTTGTATGATTCCCCCGGGATGATGTTGGCTGTAGGAAATCCTATAGTAGTACCCAATTTGCTTCCCCCTACAACTTCCCCTGAAAAGGAATAATTCCATCCAAGTAATTGATTCGCCAATACCACATCACCACTGAGCAGATGCTCACGTATGTTTGAAGAGCTTACCTCTCCTGCCTCCATGGTCAATGGTGGGACTTCCTCAACACTGAATCCGAATTTTCCTGCACATTCATTCAGCTTATCATAGTTACCTTCACGGTCCCGACCAAACCTGTGATTAAATCCAACCACAAGATGCCTGATCCCCATTTTCCTGTGCAGGTATTCCTCAATAAATTCACATGATGAGAGCTGGCTGAAAGAACGTGTGAAAGGAATCACAACCAGGTGGTCTAGTCCCTCTTCTTTCAGCATGCTAGTTTTCTCCTCCATGGTATTGAGTAAGCGAAAACTATCATCGACCTGATTGAGTATGTTCCTGGGATGCGGCCATAGGGTTACCAGGGTAGATTCTCCCCCGAAACGCTGAGCAGCTTCCCGCAATCTTTCCAGGATAAATCTGTGACCCAAATGAACACCGTCAAATATTCCAACGGTGACCACAGGATTGCTTCCTGAGAACATATTTATGTCTTTGTACAGGTTCATGGCCAAATAAAGAATTGCAAAAATAATAACTATATTACCATTCCCATACCTTATGATGGAAAAACCTGGAATTGTTAAGAATGACCCCTGGCTTGAGCCTTTCGAACCAATCATACAAGGGCGGATGCAGAGGGTGGTTCAGAAGGAAAATGAGCTCTGCGGGAAGGCAGGTACACTAAAAGAATTTGCTTCCGGTCATCTTTACTTTGGACTGCAGCGATCCGGTGCCGGATGGGTTTTCAGGGAGTGGGCTCCTAATGCAACCCGCATTTATTTACTCGGTGATTTTACGGATTGGCAGGAACTGCCTGAATGGGAATTGAAATCCATCGAGAATGGTAACTGGGAAATAGAAATTCCCAGCGATAAAATGAAACACGGGAATCAGTTTCGGCTTTCGGTTTATTGGGAAGGGGGACAGGGTTCCAGGATCCCGGCATGGGCCAACAGGCTTATCCAGGACCCCGAAACAAAGATTTTCAATGCCCAGGTATGGTCCCCCGAAAAGGAATATGAATGGAAAAATAACTGGCATGCCCCCAATGACTCCCCTGCCCTGATCTATGAGGCCCATATTGGTATGTCCTCCGAAGACAGCAAAGTATCCACTTACCGTGAGTTCAGGGAAAACGTTCTCCCCAGGATCATCAAAGCAGGATATAATGTCATTCAGCTAATGGCCATACAGGAACATCCCTATTATGGCTCATTCGGTTATCATGTCTCGAACTTTTTTGCCGCCTCCTCCCGCTTTGGAACACCGGATGAGCTAAAGGAATTAATTGATGAAGCTCATTCAAATAAAATCAGGGTCATAATGGACATGGTTCATTCCCATGCTGTCAAGAATGAGTTAGAGGGACTGGGAAGACTGGATGGCTCTCCCTGGCAATATTTTCATGACGGACCCAGACGGGAGCATGTCGCCTGGGATTCACTATGCTTTGACTACGGCAAGAATGAAGTCCTGCATTTCCTTTTCTCAAACTGCAGGTACTGGCTGGAAGAATACCGCTTCGACGGGTTCAGATTCGACGGAATTACCAGTATGCTGTATTATGATCATGGCTTATCAAGGGATTTTACCAGCTACGAAATGTATTATGACGGGCAGCAGGATGAGGATGCCATATCCTACCTCAGCCTGGTCAATAAAATGATAAAGGAAATCCACCCGGGTTCTCTGTGCGTGGCGGAAGAAATGAGTGGTATGCCCGGACTTGGGGCCAGCCTTGAGAACGGGGGGATGGGATTTGACTACCGGATGGCCATGGGAACTCCTGATTACTGGATCAAAACACTCAAGGAAAAAACGGACGAAGAATGGAATATCTCTGAAATATACTACGAGTTAACCCGCAGGCGAACCGAAGAGAAAACCATCTCTTATGCAGAAAGCCATGACCAGGCATTGGTAGGTGATAAAACCATCATTTTCAGGCTATTGGACAAAGAGATGTATTTCAATATGAACATCGGTTCTAACTCACATATCGTTGACCGGGGGATCGCTTTGCATAAAATGATCAGGTTGATCACCCTGGCAACCGCCGGGGGTGGATACCTGAATTTCATGGGCAATGAGTTCGGCCATCCTGAATGGATCGATTTTCCAAGAGAAGGTAATAACTGGTCCTATGAGCACGCCAGGAGACAATGGTCCCTTGCAGATAGTCCGGATTTAAGATATGGACTTCTGAATCGATTTGACAGGGATATGATACACCTGATTAATAAGGAGAAGGTCCTGAATCATGAATGGACCTACCTCCTGTTTGAAAATCCAATCGACCAGGTCCTGGCATTCGGTAGAGGCGACCTGGTATTTATCTTCAACTTCAATCCCGTAACCTCATTTTCCGATTATGGTATCAATATTGAACCCGGAAAATTCAGGATAGAACTGAATACAGATGAGAAGGAGTTTGGGGGACAGGGACTGATAGATAAGGGGGTCATGCATTTCACTCAAGCAAGTCAGGGACAGCACTGGCTGAAATTCTACATTCCAGCCCGCTCTGCCCTGGTATTAAAAAGCTTACCTATCCGCCGTGTACATGATCAATAATTCCAGCTCCCTAAGCCCACTTCACCAGGGCAAAGTCCTGGCGATGCGGAAGGTCTTTATGCTTCGCAAATATCCTGATCCCATACTCAAAAACACCTGACCTTGCGGGTGTGATATCTACCTTGTAAGTGGTATGCCCATTGTTATTCTCAACAAGCTCGAAAGCTTCCGTATAAGTATAGCTTCCATCTTCGGAAGGATAATTTGGAATGACGAGTTCCACACCGATATCTGCCGCAGAAAGTTTTCCTAATGAAAGGGTTACCTCTGCCGGATATGATTCTCCAAGGTCTATGAAATCCTTTGAAATATCCGGGTGCTTGAAATCAATTACCTCTACCTTGTCCCATTGCTTCAGAATGGTTCTCTTCCAGGCTGCCAGTTCCCTCGCGAGAGCCAGGTCTGCCGTCTTCATTTTTCCGGACCTGGTTTCCAGGGTATTATAGAATCTTTCCACATAATCATTTAGCATCCTGTTCATGGTAAAGTTGGGTGCCACACCTGCAATGGAGTTCTTAATATACTTTACCCATTCAACCGGAATATCCTTTTCATTACGCTTGTAGAACATGGGTGTAATTTCATTCTCTAACAGGGAGTAAATGGTCTCCGCATCCAGTTCATCCTGGTAATTCTGATTGTCATAGGTCCGTTCTTCCATCAAGGCCCATCCGGCACCCTCACGGTATCCTTCTGCCCACCATCCGTCGAGCACGCTGAAATGCAGTCCCCCGTTCATAACAGCCTTTTCTCCACTGGTCCCGGAAGCCTCCAAAGGCCTGGTTGGAGTATTCATCCAGACATCAACTCCCTGCACCAGCTTCTGGGCCAGTGAGATATCATAGTTCTGGAGAAAGAGGATCTTGCCAATGAATTCAGGTTTCTTGGAAAACTCAACAATCATTCTTATCAGGTCCTGTCCGGCCTTATCATTTGGATGGGCCTTACCCGCAAACAGAAACTGAACGGGCCGATCCGGATGGTTAACAATTTTTGCAAGCCTGTCAAGATCCCTGAATAAAAGATGGGCCCTCTTATAGGTGGCAAAACGCCGTGCAAATCCAATCGTCAGCACATCATCTCTCAGGGTTTCCTCAACATCCATGGCCATTCTCGGATCTTCATTTTTTCTAACAATGGCTCTTCTCTTCAGGCGCTTTACAACATGGGTAATCGCCTTGGCTCTAAGTGTATTTCGCAGGGTCCATATTTTATCATCATCCACTTTATGGATTTTCTCCCATCTTTTAAGGTCCGCCTGGTTACTGATAAAATCATCCCCGAAAACCTCCTTGTACAGATCCAGTGTTTCCCTGGCCACCCATGTCGGCAGGTGAACCCCGTTGGTAACATAACCAATATGCAATTCATCGGGGGTATACCCTTTCCAGAGTTCCGTAAACATCTCCTGGGTCACTCTTCCATGCAGACGGCTGACCCCGTTTACTTCCTGCGATAAATTGATGGCCAGGTAACTCATCGAAAACCGTTCGCCAGAATTCTCCGGGTGAAGACGACCCAGTCCCACAAACTGATCCCAGGAAATTCCCAGGCGCTGAGGATAATGAGACATATACATCCTGACCATTCCTTCCTCAAAGCTGTCGTGTCCTGCCGGTACCGGGGTATGGGTTGTATACAG
>JAUUZM010000171.1 GCA_030589965.1 Bacteroides sp. | reverse complement strand
CCTATTATATGGGTGATGTAAATCATTCAAGGCATTTCAATTCACCTTCGCCTGCAGGGGGACTTTTGTTCAGGTATAATTTTAATGCCCGTAATTCGATACGCTTCAGCGGGATTTATGCACAGCTGAAAGGGGATCCGGCTGATTTTGAGCAACCTTATAGGGGTGCTCCTGATGTGACTGCATTCAGAACCAGCCTGGTAGATGTGAATATTGCCACAGAATTTAATTTCAGGCCATACCTTGCGACCAAGACCAGGAAGGAAAGATATACCCCTTATGTGAGTGGGGGACTGGGATACTCACTTGTTTTAGGCGGGACATCCAGCCTTAATCTGTCCTTTGGAGGAGGATTTAAGTATAATCTTACCACAAGGCTTAGTACAGGCGCTGAATGGTCTTTTCGAAAGACTTTTACCGATAATATTGACAATGTACAAAACATTGGTTTTGAAAATAATGTATTTCTTCACAATAAAGACTGGTATTCGATAGTTGGAATATTTGTTACCTATAAGATTTTTGATTGGGGACTGGATTGTGCAGCATATGAATAGTCAGGGATGAAAGATTTAGATAACACCTATAAAGAAAAGATCGACAGCAAGAGACTGCCCGAACATATTGCCATAATTATGGATGGCAATGGGCGATGGGCAAAAAAGAAGGGCAATGAAAGGATCTTTGGACATAAAAATGGAGTAAAAGCTGTTCGTAATACGGTTGAAGCCGCTGCAGAACTTGGGATTCCATACCTTACCTTGTACGCATTTTCAACGGAGAACTGGAACCGGCCAAGGACTGAAATTGATGCCCTGATGTCATTACTGGTAAGTACACTGGACAGTGAAACCAAAACCTTGATGGATAATAATGTTCGTCTGATGACTATCGGTGATGCTGAAAGTCTTCCCAAGCGTGTCAGATTAAATATGCAGAGGACCATTGAAAAAACCTCAGGTAATACCGGGACAAATCTTGTTCTTGCATTAAGTTATTCTGCCCGCTGGGAAATTCTGGATGCTGTAAAATCAATAGCCCGAAAAGTCGAAGCCGGAGAGCTTAGCAGCAGGGAGCTTTCCTGTGATATGATAAGCAGTCAACTTCAGACAAAAGATATTCCCGATCCTGAATTGTTGATCCGAACCAGCGGGGAATTCAGGATTAGTAATTTTCTACTATGGCAAATAGCCTATGCTGAATTGTATTTTACCAATACACTCTGGCCGGATTTTGCCAAGGAAGACTTCTATGAAGCAATCTGTAACTATCAGAACAGGGAGCGTAGATTTGGAAAGATAAGTGAACAAGTTGTTTCAAAAATGAGGAGTTAAGCCAGGAATGATCAAAAAACAATTACTTATACTGCTGGTTCTGCTCTCAGGTTTTACCAATCTTATTTCCCAGGAATGGGACTACGATAACCTTCCGGTCTATGATTATGCAAATGTCAGGGAATACGAGATAGCCGAAGTCACTGTCTCCGGTATCGAATTCCTCCAGCCTCAGGTGTTAATCTCGATGTCAGGTTTTAAGGTGGGTAATACCATCAAGGTACCCGGCGATGATATTACGAAGGCTATAGATAAATTCTGGGATCAGGGATTGTTTGCCGATGTTAAGATAACAGCTACAAAGATCGAAGACGGGAAAATTTACCTGGATATATACCTGAAGGAACAACCCAGGCTTTCCCGATTGATCGTCGATGGACTTAAAAAAGGGGAGACACAGGACCTGATGGATGCCCTGAATGTGCGGACTGGCAGCCAGGTAACCAAGGACCTCTTGAATAATACGGAACGGATTATTAAAGATCATTTTATTGAGAAAGGTTTTTATAACATTTCCGTTGATATCCGACAGGTAAAAGATACAATTCGGGCTAATTCTGTTCAGCTTTACGTTAATGTAAATAAAAATGAGCGAATCAAAATTGACGATGTTGTTTTAGTAGGCAACACTGTATTCGATGATAAAAGGATAAGAAGGGTTCTGAAGAATACGAAAAAAGTCAATTTGAATATTTTCAAGGCCTCAAAATTTATTTTGTCGGATTATAAAGAAGATAAACTGTCACTTATTGACTTTTATAATGAAAACGGTTACCGGGATGCCAAGATCCTGGGGGACTCCCTGATATTTATAGATGAAGAAAATAGGCTTCTTCTGAAAGTGTTTCTTTTTGAAGGACAGAAGTACTATTTCAGGAATGTTAAGTGGATTGGGAATACGATATATCCATCTCAATTGCTGGGGGCCGTTCTCGGGATCCAGAAAGGGGACGTTTTTGACCAGTCCCTTCTCGATAAACGACTTGAGATGGATGAAGATGCGGTTAGCTCACTGTATCTGGATAATGGGTACCTGTTTTTCGATGTGGACCCGGTCGAGATCAATGTGGAAGGTGATTCCATAGATTTTGAAATGAGAATTTATGAAGGCAAACAGGCAACAATCAATAATATTATTATCTCCGGGAATACCAAAACCAATGAGCATGTGGTCAGACGAGAGATCCGTACTAAACCCGGACAATTATTCTCTAAGTCGGACATCATCAGGACCGTAAGGGAACTGGCCCAGCTCGGACATTTCGATCCTGAAAAAATTGAACCTGTCCCAATTCCCAATCCAGCTGATGGTACTGTTGATATAGAATATAAACTGGTTGAAAGAGCTAATGATCAACTTGAGATCTCCGGGGGGTGGGGTGCAGGGATGCTGGTTGGTACCATCGGATTGAGGTTTAGTAATTTCTCCGCCAGGGAGATATTCAATCCGAAAGCCTGGAGGCCAATTCCTTCGGGTGATGGACAAACCCTGAGCTTGAGGGCCCAGACTAATGGGAAGTATTACCAGAGTTACAATATGACATTTATTGAACCCTGGTTCGGAGGGAAAAAACCAAACTCCCTTGCCGTTTCAGCATTTCATTCCATTATGAATAACTCTTACTCCATCTGGGATGCCGGATCTTCTTCCATGAAGATTACAGGTGCTTCCGTAGGAATTGGTCGCAGACTTAGATGGCCGGATGACTTTTTCACGCTTTATAATGAAATCAGCTTCCAGCAGTATAGCCTGGATAACTGGACCGGTTATTTCCAGTTTTCAGACGGGTATTCAAATAATTTAAGTTTTAACACAACCGTCTCCAGAAAATCAATCGACCAGATGATTTATCCACGGCGTGGTTCTGATTTCTCCCTGAGCCTGCAGCTCACTCCACCCTATTCTGCATTTAACGGGAAAGAATATTCAAGTATCAGTGCAGAAAATAAATATCAATGGATTGAGTACCATAAATGGTTGTTTAAAGTAGACTGGTATACAAGTTTGGCAGGAAATTTGGTATTAGCTACACGAGCCCACTTTGGTTATCTCGGTCATTATAATAATGATCTTGGTCCATCTCCCTTCGAGGCATTTGATGTTGGAGGGGATGGGATGTCAGGATACAATATTTACGGATACGATATAATTGCATTAAGGGGGTATGAAAATGGTTCTTTGACACCAAAAGTGAATGGAGTTAAATCCGGAAATGTATATACCAGACTTTTTATGGAATTGCGTTATCCGATTACCCTTAATCCTTCGGCAACAGTTTTCGTGCTTACATTCCTGGAGGGAGGGAATTCATGGTATTCTATTGACCAGTTTAATCCTTTCCTTGTAAAGAGGTCAGCCGGGGTTGGATTGAGGGCTTTTCTCCCAATGTTTGGACTCCTTGGAATCGACTGGGCCTGGGGATTTGATAGTCTTCCTAACCAGACTGGAATAAGCGGCAGCCAGTTCCACTTCACAATTGGACAACAGTTCTAGATCATTTTCGCATTCTTTAATATAAATGTGAAAAATTTAAAACAAATGAAAAAGCTAATATCACTTTTAGGTATCATACTTCTTGCAGCAGGTATAACAACTGCTCAGAAATATGCATTCGTGGACACAGAGTACATTCTAAATCGTATACCCTCTTACAAGGCAGCACAGGATCAGCTTGATAAGCTGGCGGCGGACTGGCAAACTGAGATCGAAACAGCATACGGGGAAATTGAGAAAATGTATAAGGATTTTCAAGCCGAGAAGGTTTTACTTACAGAAGAAATGAAAATCCGGAAAGAAGAAGAAATTATTAACCGGGAAAATGAGGTTAAGCAACTTCAGCAAAAATATTTTGGACAGGACGGCAGCCTGTTTACTAAACGACAGGAATTGATCAAACCCATCCAGGATGAGGTATATAGTGTCATAAAAGAAATTGCAGTAGAAGGAAGTTTTGCTGTGATATTTGATACAGCCTCAGGGGCCAATATGCTTTATACAAATCCCAAATACGACAAATCTGACGATGTTCTGGAAAAGCTGGGTTATAAGAATTAAATCCTTACTTTTGTAGCGCCAAATTTTAAAATGTAATAAAAATAAATCATGAAAAACATTAGTAAACTCCTCCTGATAGCTCTTTTCCTCCTTGGAGGAATCAACATAAACGCCCAGGAACTGAAGTTTGGACATATCGATTCAAGGGAATTGCTTATGTCAATGCCGGAGAGTGATTCTGCTCAGGTTAAAATCCAAAAACTTGGAGAGGATTATCAACAGCAGATGGAAGAGATGCAGGTTGAGCTAAATAAAAAATATGACAATTATTTACAAAACCGTGATAGCTATACTGAACTGATCAGGCAGACAAAGGAAGCCGATATTCAGGAAATGCAACAACGTATTGGAAATTTTGAGCAGATGGCCCAGCAGGATCTTCAGACCCAGCAGCAACAATTCATGGCACCTATTCTTGAGAAAGCCAATGCTGCAGTGAAAACAGTAGCACAGGAGAATGGCTTCATATACATATTTGATATTGGTAGCGGTAATCCTGTTTTCTGGTCAGAAACGAGTATTGACATTCTGCCCCTGGTGAAAACCAAACTTGGAATTTAATTACCGGCAAATAATATTATCAGACCATCCTCTTATACGTGGATGGTCTTTCTTTTTTTAAATGATGAACCTCAGTGCAGAACAGCCAATCGGTGTATTCGATTCAGGAGTCGGGGGATTAACAGTTGCCCATTCCATTAAAGCTCTACTTCCCAATGAGAAGATCATATATTTTGGGGATACTTTTCATTTACCCTACGGTGATAAATCCAGTCAGAGCGTTCGTTATTATTCCAGGAAAATCTCCGACTTTCTTCTTGAGAAGTCATGTAAAACGGTCTTGATTGCATGTAATACTGCATCCGCCAGTGCTTTTGAGGAAGTTACCACACATGTCAACGGCCGGGCAATGGTACTGAATGTGGTCGACCCGGTTGTAAAACATCTATGTGAAAAGGGAAGCAATGGTACGGTTGGGGTGATTGGAACAAAGGGAACCATAAACTCTGGGACATATAATGATAAGATCAGAGGTTTCTCACCTTCCACCCAGGTGATTTCCAAAGCCACCCCATTATTCGTACCCATGATTGAAGAAGGTTTTATCAATAATGATATCAGCAATTCAATTATCAAAGCCTATCTCTCGGATGCCGGTTTCTCAGATATTCATACCTTAATATTGGGCTGTACTCACTACCCCTTAATTCGCCAACAGATAGAAGAATTCTTTGATAATAGAGTCAAGGTAATCGATTCAGGACATATAGTAGCCACTGAGCTTAAAAGAATACTGGAGAAGGAAAATCTATTGAACCCCGGTAACGGGTCAGATAAACACGAATTCTATGTGTCTGATTATACTGAATTTTTCGAAACAATTTCGAGGACTTTCTTTGAAGAGGAAGTACATCTGGAGAAACTTGATTTCTGGGTAACATAATTTTTACTTATTCCGTATAGATCAATATGTTGAATAATATTAATAATTGTACAGTCAACATGTGGGAAAATACTTAATTTTGCCAATGAACACTTCAAGAATGCATGTAATTAATAACTAATAAGTTATAGCAGGATATGGCAAAAAATGCGAAAGTTATTGAGCTGGATGAGGTAGTTGTCAAATTCGCTGGTGACTCAGGGGATGGAATGCAACTCACTGGAGCACAGTTTTCCGATACAGCTGCTTTTATTGGAAACGATCTCTCAACCTTCCCGGATTATCCATCAGAGATCAGAGCTCCTGGAGGTACCATTGCCGGTATTTCAGGATTCCAGGTTCATATTGGCCATAAGGAGGTACATTCACCAGGAGACCAGGCGGATGTTCTGGTAGCAATGAATCCGGCAGCACTGAAAACCAATATGAGATGGGTCAAGCAGGGAGCAACAATTATTATCGATATTGATAATTTTGATAATAAGCATTATAAAAAAGCAGGGTACGTTGAGGATCCCCTCGGCGATGGGAGTCTGGAAGGGTTTAATGTGGTGAAAGCACCCATCACTCAGCTGACCCGTTCCACAGTAAAGGAATTTGGATTGGATAATAAGACCGCTGACAAAACCAAGAATCAGTTTGTTGCCGGACTTCTGTTCTGGCTATTCAACAGGGATATTAAAATTGGTGAAGATTTCCTGAAACAAAAATTCATTAAGAAGCCGGATCTGGTAAAAGCAAATATCAAAGTTCTTCGTGAAGGATACCATTATGCCGAAACTATAGAGGCAATGGCGACAACCTTTATGGTGAACCCTGCCAAGAAGAAAAAAGGCCTGTTCAGGAATATTACCGGGAACCAGGCTACGGCATGGGGACTGCTGGCTGCAGCTGAAAGATCAGGGAGACCCTTATTCCTGGGATCTTATCCCATTACCCCTGCGACGGAGATCCTTCAGGAACTTGCTGCCAGAAAACACCTGGGAGTCAAGACTTTCCAGGCTGAAGATGAAATCGCAGGTATATGTTCCGCCATCGGAGCAAGTTATGCTGGTCACCTGGCTGCAACTTCTACATCGGGACCCGGACTTGCCCTTAAAGGAGAGTCAATCGGCCTGGCAGTTATGACTGAATTGCCACTGGTAATTGTAAATGTTCAAAGGGGAGGGCCTTCAACCGGACTTCCCACAAAAACAGAACAGTCTGATCTTATGCAGGCCCTTTACGGCCGGAGCGGGGAAAGTCCGGTTGTTGTTTTAGCAGCAAGTACTCCTGCTGATTGTTTTGATTATGCATACAAGGCCTGTAAGATTGCCATTGAACATATGACACCGGTGATCCTCCTGACAGATGGCTATCTGG
>JAUUZM010000097.1 GCA_030589965.1 Bacteroides sp. | reverse complement strand
TGAATGGGTCCAGAGTAAGTCTTCGGTAATCTCTCCACCCTGAAGAGAATCCCCCAGGGCAGCAGTTGAACTGACAAAACAGAATTTCTTGATTTTTTTGTCGAGGCAGGCATTTACCATATTGGCTGTCCCACCCACGTTGTTGTCCATAAGCTTTAAACGCTCACCGGGTTTAAAAGAAACATCAGCCGCAGTATGGTATACATAATCCACACCATCAAGTACATCAAACAGAGAGTCAATGTCGCATATGTCCCCCGCAACCCATTCAATTTTACCGTACTGTTCATCTGGATTTTCCAGGTACAAAGCAAAAACATCAAATACCCGCTGAAGGTTTGAATTAGGACGGTGAATAGCCCTGATCCGTACATGCTTTTTAGTCAGCTCCAAGAGAAGATGACTTCCTACCAAACCAGTACCTCCTGTTACAAGTATCATTAACCCTCATTTTGAAGAGCAGGTTAAATTATAAAAAAATAGATCAGGAGGAACCGATTTTTGAGGAATTTATGGATTAAGAGGTAACCAAAACAAAATATAAAATGAAAACAGACAGAGTATTTGACTTTTCTGTATCTATGATTACGGAACTGGGGCTTACTGTGGAAGAGACCGGAGAAGCCGGAGATTTTACGAGCTTTCTCAGGATCCGCAGGGAATTAAACCATTTTTTACTGAATCTGAATCATAGTAACGGGGCCAAGGGAGCCGGACAAAGAATACATTTCCTTTTTCTGGCACTCGAACACCTTGAAAATGTGGATAAAGAAATCAGAATTTCGGGTACAAACCAGGAAATGATAAACCTGGAAAAGATCCATGAAAAAATAAGAAGCCTTAAGTTTTTGATACTGAACTACATAAAACATCTAACAGGGGAGAATTGACCCAGCCTTTTTTCATCATATCTATATTTTACCCAGCTGTTTCAGAATTTTAGCAATATACTTTCCAATAATATCAAATTCAAGATTGACTAGCACACCAGGCTTGATATCATGAAAATTTGTATTCTCGTAGGTATATGGAATAATGGCCACCTGGAAAGTTTTTGACTGGGAGTTGACAACCGTAAGGCTTACACCGTTAACGGAAACGGATCCTTTCTCAACGGTAAGATGCTCCTCTGTCAGTGGCTCGTATTCAAAAGTGTAATACCAGCTTCCTTCTGATTCCCGAACTTCGGTGCATACTGCGGTAAGATCCACATGTCCCTGTACCATATGCCCATCCAGCCTGCCATCTGCCCTTACACTTCTTTCGAGATTAACCTTGGAGCCGGGCTGCCAATCTCCCAGGTTTGTTTTCAGAAGGGTTTCCTGGATTGCGGTGACGGTATATTCATTATCTGTTACCTTAACAACGGTCAGGCAAACACCGTCATGAGATACACTCTGGTCTATATCCAACTCACCAACAAAAGAACTATTCAGGCTGAAGTGAATATTTTCTTTTTCCTTCTCGACCCTGGTTACAGTTGCAGTTTCTTCTACGATTCCTGAAAACATAATTTATAGTTTTAGTTCCATGCGAAATTAATATTTAATCTTTTCAAATTGGAATTCCGGCATTTCTTTCTGCAGGCCAGTATCCATCCTGTCTATCCGAAATAATTATTATCTTTGTCGCTTTCCGAAAACGAGGTAAGAAAGGGATCTAAATGAGCGTGAAATTTCCTGAATATAAGGGACTTGATCTTTCACAGATAAACAAGGAAATTGTTCAATTCTGGAAAGACAAAAAGACCTTTGAGCAAAGCATTGAAATTCGAAAAGAGGGTCCAAAATTTATATTTTTTGAAGGTCCCCCTTCGGCAAACGGAATGCCGGGTATCCACCATGTTATTTCCCGCAGCATCAAAGATGCATTTTGCCGGTATAAAACCCAGAAAGGATTCAGGGTTGATCGCAAAGCAGGATGGGATACCCATGGTCTTCCTATTGAACTGTCGGTTGAGAAAGCAAAAGGAATAACCAAGGAAGATATCGGGAAAAAGATATCGGTTGCCGAGTATAACAGGATATGTAGGGAAGAGGTCATGAAATATACCCGGGAATGGGAAGAGCTGACTGACCGCATGGGGTACTGGATCAATCTAAAGGACCCCTACATTACCTATGAAAACAAATACATAGAATCTCTGTGGCATCTTTTGAAACGACTTCACGAAAAGGATCTTCTTTATAAGGGTTATACCATCCAGCCATATTCTCCTGCGGCCGGGACCGGACTTTCAAGTCATGAACTTAACCAGCCGGGATGCTACCGGGATGTTAAAGACACAACTCTCGTAGCCCTTTTCAAGCTAGTCAAAGACGATCGTTCGGATTTCCTGTTTACGGGAACCGATACCGATGTTTTTATACTGGCATGGACTACAACACCCTGGACCCTTCCTTCAAATACCGCACTTGCTATGGGTCCGAAAATGGATTATGTTTCTGTGAAAACATTCAATCCGTACACCGGGGAACCAATAACAGTAGTCCTGGCTAAAGCCTTATTGAATGCGTTTTTCCCAGCTGAAAATGCAGAACTGGAATGGGATGAATACAAGAAAGGTGTGAAAAAGATTCCGTTTAAAATACTGTCTGAAAACAAGGGAGAAAAGTTCGAAAGCATATCATATGAACAACTCATAGACTGGGTAAGGCCACGAAAACCTGCATTCCGGGTTTTGATGGGTGATTTTGTGACAACAGAGGAAGGAACCGGGATTGTACACATAGCTCCTACATTTGGCGCAGACGATTACCGCATCGCCCAGAAGTATGACATGCCTGCCCTGATTGTAGTGGACAAAGATGGTGAAACCCAGCCACTGGTTGATAAACGTGGCCGGTTCTACAGGTTAGGGGACCTGGATGATGATTTTATTAAAGATTATGTTAACCAGGATAGTTATGGAAACTTTACAGGAAAGTATGTCAAGAACGAGTATGATGAAACGATCCCGATTGACAGCGATACCGCTGATATTAGTATTGCAGTACTGCTTAAACAACAAAGTAAGGCTTTCCAGATAGCCAAATACACACATAGCTATCCTCATTGCTGGAGGACAGACAAACCTGTACTTTATTATCCCATGTCATCCTGGTTTATTAAGACCACACAGGTGAAAGAAAGGCTCATTGAATTAAACAATACCATAAACTGGAAACCCACATCCACCGGGACGGGGAGATTTGGAAAATGGCTGGAGAATTTGGTGGACTGGAACCTTTCGAGATCAAGATTCTGGGGAACACCCCTGCCGATCTGGATGAGCGAGGACAGGAAGGAATCAAAATGCATAGGTTCGGTCGAGGAACTTAAAATTGAAATTGAGAAAGCTGTTGCAGCAGGTATTATGGATGAGAATCCACTGGGAAACTACAAATCCGGGGATAATTCTAGGGAAAACTATGAGAGCTTTGATCTGCACCGGCCCTTTGTTGATGATATAAAGCTGGTATCGGATTCCGGCAGGGCAATGCAGAGGGAACAGGACTTGATAGACGTATGGTTTGATTCCGGAGCTATGCCTTACGCTCAATGGCATTATCCATTCGAAAATAAGGAAGAATTTGAGCAATTATTCCCGGCAGATTTTATTGCCGAGGGAGTTGACCAGACAAGGGGATGGTTTTTTACTATGCACGCCATTTCCACCATGATATCTGATTCTGTTTCTTTTAAAAACATTATTTCTCATGGCTTGGTACTGGACAAAAATGGCAATAAAATGTCAAAACGTCTTGGTAACACTGTGGATCCTTTTGAAACCATTGAAAAACATGGTGCTGACCCTCTGAGATGGTACATGATGACTAATTCCCAACCATGGGATAACCTGAAATTTGATGTTGCCGGAGTAGACGAAGTAAGGAGAAAGTTCTTCGCAACCCTTTATAACACATATTCATTTTTTGCTTTATACGCCAATGTCGATGGGTTTACCTATTCAAAAGGAGAGGTACCTGTAAAAGAAAGGCCAGAAATTGACCGCTGGATAATCTCCATTTTGAACACCCTTGTAGGAGAAGTGAACAAGCAAATGGAGGATTATGAACCCACCAGGGCAGGAAGAGCAATCCAGGAGTTTGTCGTGGAACATCTAAGTAACTGGTACGTCCGCCTGAACAGGAAAAGATTCTGGGGAGGAGAATTTACTACGGATAAAAGAGCTGCTTACCAGACTCTATACACATGCCTGGAAACCGTATCACGATTAATGGCACCCCTGGCCCCGTTTTATTCTGAAAAACTTTTTACCGACCTTAATCAGGCCACCCAAAGACACTCGGTAAATTCTGTACATCTATGCGATTTTCCCACACATAATCCGGAGTATATTGATAATAGACTGGAGGAAAGGATGGATATAGCCCAAAGAATATCCTCTATGGTTCTGGGATTACGAAGGAAGGTAAACATAAAGGTCAGGCAACCATTGAATAAACTGATGATCCCTGTTCTGGACAATGTATTTCAGGCTAAGGTCGAAGCCGTACAGAATTTAATCCTGACGGAGATCAATGTGAAAGAAATAGAGTTTCTTACAGACACCAGTGGAATATTGGTTAAACGCATCAGGCCAAATTTTAAAACCCTTGGACCGAAGTTTGGAAAGCTGATGAAACAGATAGCATCTGAGGTTCAAAAGATGAACCAGGAAAATATCGCTGGTTTTGAGAGAGAAGGAAAATGGAAGCTGGATATTTCAGGAGAAGAAATTATTCTGCAGCCGGAAGATGCAGAAATCACAACAGAAGACATTCCGGGATGGCTGGTTTCCAGTGATGCAAACCTGACCGTTGCACTGGATGTTACAATTACAGAGGAGCTTCGCCAGGAGGGAATCGCGAGGGAATTCATAAACCGAATACAGAATTACCGGAAAGAAAGTGGATTTGAAGTTACGGATAAAATAAAAGTGCTCATTCAGAAGGAGGATTCCCTGACCGAAGCCATCATTAAGCATAAAGATTACATAGGTGCTCAAACCCTTGCCAGGGAGGTAGAATTGGTGGAAACACTGGATACCGGAACTGCCCGGAAAATAGAATTGGACAATGATGTTCAGACCTGGTTAAAAATCGACAAAGTCCCTGAAATTTAATAACATATTTGCGTATATTTATTTTTCTTATATTTGCCAAAATTTAGGAGCCATGGGAGAAAAGACTAGATATTCAGACGAGGAACTGGGAGAATTTAAACAGATTATTCTGGACAAGCTTAATAAAGCTAGCAAAGACTATGAAATATTAAAGGAAGCGATAACTCAAGGTGAAAGTAACGATACCCAGGATACTTCACCCACATTCAAAGTTCTTGAAGAAGGAGCTGCCACCTTATCAAAAGAGGAAGCCGGAAAACTTGCTCAACGGCAGCAAAAATTTATCCAGCATTTGCGAGGTGCTCTTATTAGGATTGAGAACAAGACCTACGGTATATGCAGGGAAACCGGAAAGCTGATCAAGCCAGAGCGTCTCAGGGCAGTGCCCCATGCGACACTTAGCATTGACGCGAAAAACCAACAATAAATATCCATCCAGTTCAGGGAACCCGAACTTTTTTTTACCATATGTCAATTACCAAAAAGGCTGTATTCCTCATCATCATTATCCTTTTAGTTGACCAGGTCCTTAAGGTCCTTGTTAAAACTAACATGAGCATTGGTGAGGAGATACATGTAATCGGCAATTGGTTTATCATTCATTTTACTGAGAATAACGGAATGGCTTTTGGAATGGATCTTCCCGGGAATAACGGGAAATCCATACTTTCCATTTTCAGGCTGGCTGCCATTACTGCTATCGTTTTTTACATGAGGTACCTGATATCACTGAATGCTCACAAGGGACTCATCATTTCAGTTGCCTTAATCCTGGCCGGGGCAGCGGGAAATATTATTGATTCCCTTTTCTACGGGATGATATTTAATGACAGCTGGGGCAGGTTGGCAACATTTTTACCGGAGGGAGGCGGATATGCCACATTCCTCAAGGGCAAGGTGGTTGATATGTTTTATTTCCCCATCATCCGTGGTACATGGCCTGACTGGTTTCCATGGTGGGGAGGAAGCAGCCTTGTATTTTTCCGTCCCGTATTCAATATTGCAGATTCATCCATTACGGTTGGTGTATCCATCATCCTGATATGGCAAAAGAGGTTCTTTTCTGAGGAGATTTTCCCCGGGAAGAAGCCTGATGACGAATCCACCACAGTATCACAGGAAACTGAAAGCTCTCAGGAATCCGCGATTTCTGAGGAAACCACTGGTTCTCAGGAGCCCACTGACTCCCCGGAAGCTGTAAAATCTTAAACCAGCCTGAAATCTATTTGTCTTTTGGCCAGGTTGGCCCTTGCTACTTCAACCTTCACTTCGTCCCCTAATTGAAATTGCCTGCCTGATTTTTTCCCTATAAGGCGGAAATTGTCCTCATCATAATCGTAAAAATCATCTGTTAAATCTCGCATGGGAACCATACCCTCACATTTGCAATTCACCAGTTCTATGTAAATTCCCCATTCCGTAACACCTGAAATAACTCCCTCGAAGACCTCTCCGATCTTATCACTAAGGAATTCCACCTGTTTATATTTGATGGAGGCCCATTCGGCTTTCATGGCTTTTCTTTCCATCTCGGATGAGTGTTTACACCTCGCCTCGTATTTTTTGTGGCTTTTAGACTCTCCGCCTTTCAGGTAATGGTCCAGTAAACGATGAACCATAACATCAGGATATCTGCGAATGGGTGAAGTAAAGTGAGAATAATAGGGGAAAGACAGGCCATAATGACCTATGTTCATGGTAGTGTATTCAGCCTTAGCCATGGTCCGAATGGCCAGTCCCTCAATCATATTCTGTTCTCTTTTACCCTTAACTTCTTCCATCAGGCGGTTGATTGATCCGGAAATCCTTTTTTGTCCGCTGGTCTGGATATTATACCCTAAACGTTTAATGAAGTAGGCAAAGGATTCCAGCTTTTCACTGTTAGGCTTGTCATGAGTCCGGTAGATAAACGTTTTGGAATTGGTTTTGGGAGCCTCATTGGATTTGCTGTCTGCGCTCATTTGAGTACCCGATGGTTTACCAATGAACTCAGCCACCCGCTTGTTGGCCAGCAGCATAAATTCTTCAATAAGCTGGTTAGACTCTTTGTTTTCTTTGTAGTACACCCCGGTCGGATATCCACTCTCATCGATGTGAAATTTTACCTCCACCCGGTCAAATGAGAATGAACCATCCCGAAACCGTTGAGACCGGAGTATTTGTGCAAGGGTATGCAACTGAAGAATCTCCAATTTTAATTCACCTTCCCCGGTTTCTATTATATCCTGTGCTTCTTCGTAGGTGAATCTTCGGTCAGAAAGAATGACCGTACGACCGAACCATTGTTTTATAAGCTTTGCCTCTGCATTCAATTCAAATACAGCAGAAAAACAGAGCTTTTCTTCATTCGGGCGAAGAGAGCAAACAAGGTTGGACAGCTTTTCCGGTAACATGGGAACTACCCGGTCCACCAGGTAAACAGAAGTAGCCCTTTCATAAGCCTCCTGGTCGAGCAAACTCTTGGACTGAAGATAATGGCTTACATCAGCAATATGGATACCCACCTCCCAGTTTCCATTCTTCAGTTTTTGCAGGGAGAGGGCATCGTCGAAATCTTTTGCATCTGCAGGATCTATGGTAAATGTCAGAATCTTCCTGAAGTCCCTTCGTTCTGCATAGTCTTTCTCAGTGATTTTTACGGGTACAGTTTCCGCAGCCTCCTCTACTTCCTGGCTGAATTTTGAAGGAAGTTCGAATTCAGCGAGAATGGCATGCATTTCCACATCGTTTTGGCCAGGATCCCCAAGTACTTCAACAATCTCGCCGACGGGATTTTTTGAACCCTTTTGCCATTCCGTAATTTTCCCAATCGCTTTCTGTCCGTTCCTTACGCCATTAAGTTTATCGGGCGGAATGAAAAGGTCGAAAGGCATCTCCTTACTATCCGGGTTCAGGAATGCCCAGTGTTTGGAAACCTCAACGATACCAACAAATGTCTTTCTTGACCGTTCGATCACCTCAACTACTTCGCCTTCAATCCTTTTCCCCTTGCGCCTGGCATACATATATACTTTGACGTAGTCTCCGTTTAAAGCATGATTAAGATTATTCCTTGAAATGAAAACATCTTCTTCAATGGCGTCCGAGAGAATAAAAGCATATCCAAACTGAGTCATATCAACGGTTCCAAATATGTAACCACCTTTTGATTTAAGCTTGAACTTGCCTGGATGGACCTCAATCAATTCTTCTTTTTCGGAAAGATATTCAAGGATGGGAATAATCTGTCGTTTTGTTGATACATCTTTGATATGCAGTCTTTTAGACAGCTGTTTGTAATTGAACGTCTGGCTGGGGTAATTGGTGAATACCCCAAGTATGGAATTTGTCAGGGCATCATGCCCTTTCTGCTTACTGTTTTTTCTGGCCAGATCGTAATATGTCTTATTCAGGAAAGTTAAGAATTAATTAGGGTCTATTTGTTAACTTTGAAAATACTATGGACAAGTCCCTCCGGATCTATAATACCCTGAGCAGAAAAAAGGAAGACTTTAAGCCACTACATGCACCCATGGTGGGTATGTATGTATGTGGACCGACCGTATACGGATCTCCACATTTGGGCCATGCCCGTCCGGCCATCACTTTTGACCTGGTGTTTCGCTACCTGAAGCACCTGGGGTACAAGGTAAGGTATGTTAGAAATATAACAGACGTTGGACATCTGGAGCAGGATCAGGATTTCGGGGAAGATAAAATATCAAAAAAAGCCAGGCTTGAACAACTGGAACCCATGGAGGTGGTTCAGCAGTATACCAATGAGTACAGGCTTAAAATGATGCAGATGAATGTGCTTCCCCCAAGCATAGAGCCATCAGCCTCGGGACATATACCAGAGCAGCAGGACCTGGTTGAAAAGATTCTGGAGAAGGGCTACGCCTATCAAAAAGGAGGATCTGTTTACTTTGATGTAGAAAAATACGGGAAGGACCATCATTATGGGAAATTATCAGGAAGAAAAATAGCCGACCTTCTTTCAAATACAAGAAAGCTGGAAAAACAGGAGGAAAAGAAATCACCACTTGATTTTGCGATCTGGAAAAAGGCAGATCCCGAGCACCTGATGAGATGGCCATCACCATGGGGCGAGGGTTTCCCTGGCTGGCATGTGGAGTGCTCGGTAATGAGTTCAAAATATCTGGGAGAGGAGTTTGATATTCATGGAGGAGGACTTGATCTTCTGTTTCCTCACCATGAATGTGAGATCGCCCAGACCGTTGCCGGGTATGGCAAGGAATCTGTACGGTACTGGATGCATAATAATATGATTACCCTGAACGGTCAGAAAATGGGTAAATCACTTGGAAATGCAATCAATCTTGAGCAGTTCTTTAACGGAGAACATGAGCTACTCGAAAAAGGATTTGATCCGATGTGCATACGGTT
>JAUUZM010000172.1 GCA_030589965.1 Bacteroides sp. | reverse complement strand
CCTACTTTCTGGACGATCAGGGTAATTGTGCCTTTCTCAAGATCAGCTCCGGCAATAGTTAAGGGAATCCGTTCACCCTTTTCCTCCATCCTGACAATTACGAAATGACCGGCCTTCCTGCTCCTGGCAATATACGGAGCCTCAACTACCAGCTTGGTAACCAGCTCAGAGAAATACTCCTTTTCTACTATTCTATTCATACTAAAATTTATTTCTGGTATCAGGGATAATATCTGCTCCAAAACTACTCCATAAAAATTGACTAAAAACAGAATATTTCAAATGATTTTTGTCATTCAGTTTCTATTATGATATTTTTGTATGATTCGTGAATAATTAACTAACTAGACCAACATGCAAAATTTCAATTCCCTGGACGAGATCCTGGATATGGCCATCAAGGATGAATTAAGGGCGGCAAGCCTTTACGCAAAGCTGGCAAAATCAAGCCGGAATAAAGAAATCCAAGAAGTCTTCGAGCAGTTTTCTCAGGAGGAACTTGGACATAAAAGCAAGCTTGAGAGAATGAAAACGGGGGAAAAAGTTGTTGTATCCGATGAAAAGGTACAGGATCTTAAAATCGGTGATTACCTGGTTGAAGTTGATGTGGCCCGCGAGGATCTGAGCTACCAGGATGCACTTATCATAGCCATGAAAGAGGAAAAGTCAGCCTTTAAGCTCTATTCCGACCTGGCAGCCAGGACAGACGACCCAGCTGCAAAAGAGATCTTTCTGATGCTTGCACAGGAAGAGGCCCGACATAAGCTTAGATTCGAAATTGAGTACGATGAATACATTCTTACCGAAAATTAATTATACTTTTGCTCCCGACTCCTGTATACTACGATGAATCAAGACGAATTTTCCTTTCTCGGAAACCTGGATATTGAAACCATTGAGGCCCTTTACCGGGATTTTCAAAAGGATCCAGGACTGGTTGACGAAAGCTGGCAACAATTCTTTCGTGGGTTTGAATTCGCTAAGCATGATTTCAGAGAGCAGATGGCCTCAGAAACCCTGGATAAGGAATTCAAGGTTCTTAACCTGATTGATGGATATCGGAAAAGAGGGCATTTATTTACCAAAACCAATCCCGTTCGTACACGCCGAAAGTACTTCCCCACACTGGATCTTGAAAATTATGGTCTGGGTGAAGAAGATCTTGGCATCGTATTTCACGCAGGAAAAGAGATAGGTATAGGCCCGGCTCCTCTCAGTGAGATTCTCAAACACCTTCAGCAAACATATGCGGAGACCGTGGGTACTGAATACATGTTTATTCGGAGTCCGGAAAAACTCAAATGGCTGAGTAGCCGGATGGAAAGTAGCCGGAACATCACCAATTATTCTTCAGAGCATAAAAAAGAAATCTTCATGCATCTGAAACAGGCTGTAGGTTTCGAGAAGTTTATTCATAAGAAATTTGTTGGACAAAAACGCTTTTCGCTGGAAGGTGCAGAAGTCCTGATTCCTGCGCTCATCGCGACCATTGAAAAGGGATCCTCAATGAATGTCAGGGAATTCATGATTGGAATGGCCCACAGGGGAAGACTGAATGTTCTGGCCAATGTTCTTCAGAAACCCTACGAAAATATTTTCAAGGAATTCGAGGCGGATGAATTTGAAGAAGGCATTTCCCTTGGCGATGTAAAATATCATCTTGGGTATGTGAACGATGTTAAAACCCTGTCCGGTAAAACCGTCCGGCTGAATCTGGCACCCAATCCCTCCCACCTTGAAGCAGTATCTCCTGTTATTCAGGGACTTTCAAGAGCAAGAATTGATCATAAGTATGAGGGAGATTTCTGCTCCCTGGTACCCATTCTTATACATGGGGATGCAGCCATTGCTTCTCAGGGTGTGGTATACGAGGTTATCCAGATGTATGATCTGCCGGGATATAAGACCGGAGGTACAATTCATTTCATCATCAACAATCAGGTTGGGTTCACAACCAATTACAAGGATGCCCGTTCAAGCACCTATTGTACGGATATCGGGAAGGTTACGAAATCACCCATATTCCACGTCAACGGGGACGAGGTGGAATCCCTCCTCCATACCGTTGAAATGGCCATGGAATACAGGCAAAGGTATGCTACAGATGTATTTATAGATATTCTATGCTACCGTAAATACGGGCATAACGAGGGGGATGAGCCCCGTTTTACACAGCCCTTACTTTATAAAGCCATTGCCAAGCATCCTAATACGCGCGATATATATGCTGAATACCTGGTTGAGAAAGGAATATACAATAATGAACAGATCCTGGAATTTGAAAAGGATTACGACGATATCCTGGAAGGAAAACTGGAGGCTGCCAAGCTGCTGAAAAAAGTCTACATCCAACGTTTTCTGAAAGATGACTGGAAAGGATTTAAATATGCCTCACTCTCAGATTTCAGCAAGCATATTGACACCGGGGTAACCAGGGATAAACTTTTAAAGGTAGCCGATCAAATTAATCAGTTGCCGGCGGACAAGAATTTTATTAAAAAGATTCGCCGCCTCGTCGCTGACCGGAAGAAGGCCGTTGAAGAGAACCGGCTGGATTGGGCCCTGGGAGAGCTGCTGGCATATGGCACGCTGTTGACGGAGGGATATCCTGTACGAATATCCGGACAGGATTCTGTGCGTGGCACCTTTTCACACCGGCATGCCGGATTTGTCATAGAGGATACTGACCAGCAATATATCCCCCTGAAAAACCTTGATGATGCCAAGGCACCGTTCGAGATTTATAACTCCCCCCTTTCCGAATACGGGGTCCTGGGATTTGAGTACGGGTATGCACTGGCGGTACCGAATGGATTGACCATCTGGGAAGCTCAGTTCGGGGATTTCAATAATGTGGCCCAGGTGATCTTTGACCAGTACATCAGTTCTGCGGAAGAGAAATGGGGACTAATGAACGGGATTGTTGCTTTTCTTCCCCATGGTTTCGAGGGACAGGGACCAGAGCATTCAAGTGCTCGTATTGAGCGATTCCTCAACATGGCTGCCAGGAATAATATGCATATTGTAAATTGCACGACGCCGGCAAACCTCTTCCATATTCTGAGAAAACATTTGCATGCCAATTACCGGACACCCCTGATTATTTTTACTCCAAAAAGCTTGTTGAGACATCCGAAATGTGTATCCACACTGGAAGAGTTTGAAAGTGATACCTTCCAGGAAGTCATTGATGATCCGGATGTTGATGTAAATGAAGTCCGCCGAGTCGTGTATTGCTCCGGCAAAATATATTATGAATTGCTGGAAAGAAAAGAAGAGTTCAAGGCCAGGGATCTTGCCCTTGTAAGGATTGAGCAGCTTCACCCCTTCCCCATTGAAGAAGTCCGTAAAATCAATAAAAAATACAAGAATAACCTGCTTTCCCTCTGGGTTCAGGAAGAACCCGGGAATATGGGTCCCTGGCGTCATATACAGCAGGAAATGGCCGAGATTATTCCGGAACCCGTCACCCGGCAGGCCAGCGGGAGTCCGGCAACCGGCCTGACAAAGGTCCACCTGATGGGACAGGAAGAAATAATCCAGAAAGTATTCCGGAAATGCGATTGCGATCTAAAACATATATACTGCGGACTGCAATGTGTTGTTGGAAGTTCCCGCAAGGAGATTCTGAAACAACACCAATATTTCCAGAAGAATTAATTAATTCCTCACAATTTATTACATTACAGCGCCAAATTGACCAGAAATGATCGTCGAAATAAAAGTGCCCAGTCCAGGAGAATCCATTTCGGAAGTTGAAATAGCCAACTGGCTGGTGGAGGAAGGAGATTATGTGGAAAAAGACCAGGAAGTTGCCGAGGTCGAATCCGATAAGGCTACGCTTCCATTAATTGCTGAAAAAGCGGGCAAAATTAAACTTCTGGCATCTCCAGGCGATACCATCAAGGTAGGTGCCGTGGCATGTACTATTGACACCTCAGCCAAAGCGCCTGCAACAAGCAAGAAAACGACTGATGCTAAACAGGATACGGCTGCGGCTCCAAAAGAAGGGATGGACAAGGTAAAAGTCTCCCCTGTAGCTGCTAAAATGATGGAGGAAAATAATCTATCCCTTGATGATATTATCAGCGGATTAAAGAGAATCACCAAAAAGGAAGTCCAGTTAACCATGGATGGAAGCGGCAGTCCCACAATACCTTCCAGATCTACTGAAATAAGCCGTAAAGAAAACCGCCATAAAATAAGCTCACTGCGAAGAAAACTCGCAGACAGATTAGTGGCAGTTAAAAATGAAACAGCCATGCTCACTACATTCAATGAATGTGATTTGAGCGAAATTATTGGACTCAGAAAAAAATATCAAGCTTCATTTGTAGAGAAACACGGAGTCAAACTCGGGTTTATGTCATTCTTTGTAAAAGCTGTCACGGAAGCTCTACAGGTAATCCCGAATGTGAATTCAAGGATTGAAGGTGAGGAAATGGTAACTCCCGAATACTGCGATATCGGAATTGCTGTTCAGACCGACAAGGGATTAATGGTCCCGGTTATCCGGAATGCTGAAAGTTTAGGACTTGCGGCTATTGAAACTGGAATTATGGAACTTGCAGGCAAAGCCAGGGCAGCCAGGATCAGCCTGGATGAAATGAAGGGTGGATCTTTTACCATTACCAATGGTGGAGTATTCGGATCCATGCTTTCAACCCCTCTTTTGAATCCACCACAATCGGCAATCCTTGGTATGCATAATATCCTGGAAAGACCTATAGCTCTGGATGGGAAAGTTCACATACGTCCAATGATGTATATTGCTCTTTCATATGATCACAGACTTATTGACGGAAGGGATTCTGTGAGCTTCCTCGTCAAGGTCAAAGAACTAATAGAAAACCCTGTAAATCTTATGTTTGGTGGAATTGATCCGGAAAAACTATTACTGAAGTTGTAAGAAATAAGTCTGTATTTTATGTCTCAAAACTCACACTACTATCTTCCTCCGGAAAACCGGCCAAGGATAACACTGGATAAGGATTTCAATAAGATCTTCAAAAATGAGGATCCGCTTGCATACCACAGCAGTATCAGGAATTATGAACCTACTCCACTGATCAATCTCTCCAAGCTAGCCAAAAGCCTGAATATCAAAGATCTATATCTGAAAGATGAATCGGCCCGTTTTCGTCAGAACACATTCAAGATACTGGGAGCTTCATTTGCCATCCATAAGTACCTGGAGTCTAATCCCGGTAGACATACCTTCTGTACTGCAACGGACGGCAATCATGGGAGGTCGGTTGCCTGGGCTGCCCGGCGACATAGGCAAAAAGCCGTTATTTTTGTTCCAAAGAATACAGCAAAATCCCGGATTAAGAATATCAAGAAACTAAGGGCCAAAGTGATTATTGTAAATGGTGATTATGACCGGGCGGTAATGCGAGCCAGAGCAGCTGAAAGACTCTACGGATATGTTCTAATCCAGGATACATCATGGGAAGGATATGCAGAGATCCCCTCAATTATCTCAGCAGGATACAAGACTATGCTTTTAGAAATGGAGGAGCTCCTTCATTCTAAGAGTAGTCCGGGGATTGATTTTGTATTCCTGCAATCAGGTGTTGGCACCTGGGCATCTTCTGTTGTTGCCTATTACCGTAATAAGTATCCAAGGTCTATGCCGAAATTCATCCTTGTTGAGCCTAAAGAATCGGATTCTATGCTTGCCTCCAGCCGCAACCAGACCCTTACCAGAACAGGCGGAACACAGGAAACTGTAATGGCCGGACTAAATTGCGGGACCGCCTCATTGCAGGCATGGAAAATAATTAATGAGAGTGTTGACCTCTTCCTGGCTATTCCGGATGATTATGCCATCAAGGCAATGCAAAACCTGTATTACCCATTTAAAAGTGATACCCAGATTTTTGCAGGGGAGTCAGGGGCTGCAGGATTGGCTGGATTACTGGCATTGTGTAATGATGAATCCCTTGAGAAGGTCAGGGAAAGAATCGGACTTAATGAGAAATCCAGGGTACTAGTATTTAATACTGAGGGGGTGACCGATCCGGAAAGCTTTGAAGAATTGATCTCCCGGGAGATTGAAGTCTAGTCTCCAAATGCCCTGTTGTATAAATCCAGTACTTTTTCTTCTTCTTTTTCCCAGCATAGTTCAGAACCCGCCTTACGAAGGTTTTTCTTCCATTCCATACATAATTCCTCCGATCCCATCATGGTTTTTACCTGGACTGCAATTCCTTCAGGATCAGGACTTTTTACAACTTCCCCAATACCATACTCCTCTACCACCTTACGCATTTCCGGCAAGTCTGAAACGAGTACCGGTACCCCGGCCTGTATATAGTCAAAAAGCTTATTAGGAAGGGCATATCTGTAATTTAGTCCCATGTCCTCCTCCAAAGATATACCCAGTGATGCCTGCCTGGTATAAGGTTTTAATTCATTAAAAGGTAGCCTGCCCATAAATTCCACCCTGTCTTCAAGTCCTGAATTTTTAGTCATGGTGGCCAGCTTTTCAGCAATATCCCCATCACCGAATAATTGAAGTTGAAATGCATCCAGATATTTCATTGCTTCAATCATAGTTTCCAGTCCCCTCCCAACATTGAGTACACCCTGGTAAATTATGATCCGTTTCGGTCCGAAGTCCAGCAAGTCCGGTCTCCTGGCTTCCTTCCTTTCCCCATAGGGCAGGTTACGGATAACCTCCATTCGTATGCCATAAGTTGAGAAATATGCTTCTGCCACAGATGGACTGACAGTAGAAACAAATTTTAAATTGGGAAGTATCCGCTTTTCAATTCCGGTCCATATTTTCTTCACAAATTGACGCCCCTCGAGTTCAGGAACCTCGGTAAAATACTCATGACTGTCATATACGAGGGGTAAATTTTTAATTCTCGAGGCCAGATAACATGCAGGAAGTGTATCCAGATCATTGGAAACCAGCATATCAGCCTTCTGAAACAGAAGATACAGAAAAAGCCGGAAATTGAAACAGGAATAAAACAGTGGCCCTTTCTTAAAAAGTAAGCTCAGTCTTTTTACCGAATAGTTTCTGTCGCGGACCTCCTCGCTTCCAGGCAATTTCCTGCCTATAAGGAGAATTTTAGCACCTTGCCGATCAAGTGTGCTGGCACAGCGGTCAACCCTTTGGTCAGTAACCAGGTCATTACTTACTGCGATGAT
>JAUUZM010000011.1 GCA_030589965.1 Bacteroides sp. | reverse complement strand
TCCCTGTATCTCATAATCGGTCCACTCCAGACTGACACCCTGATCAGAAGGCACATATTTCAGGAATATGGGCTTGTGGTAGGGTACATCTTTCAAATCTGACTCATTTTCACAAGAGTCGACCACGGTGATTTTGTATAAATAAGATCGGTTCTCTGGTGATACTTCCAGGTCGGTGAAAATACTCAGATCATCATAGGGTACCTCGGCGATCATATCATATGAACCTATTGTAGAAGATTCCCTGTAGATCCTGTACATTAATATTCCGGCATCCGGTGTTTTTTCCCATACTACCAGGTTTTTACCTGTATTCAGATCCACCGTTACAATACATAATCGTTCCTGGTCATACGGTTCTCTAATGGATATATTAACGCTGTCAGTGGACTTACAGACAGAGTTGTTCCGGTCTGCAGTAATCCAATAGGTTCCGCTTGATACCACCTCAATGCTTCTCCCAATTGATCCATCTGACCATTTGTATGAGTCAAATCCGGAACCTGCATCCAGCAGAACCTGTTCACCTGAGCAATAACTCCTATCGGTCCCAAGGTTAATTTCCGGCAACGCAGGATCAAGTATGATATAAATATTATCATAGTTAGAACAGCCATTATTATCGGAAACTGTAGCGACATAATTACCTTGCTCCTTAATCCAGATGCTGCGTGTTGTCATACCAGTGCTCCAGGAATAGGATTGATAACCTGCTCCTGCATCAATGCTTATACTGTCACCCGTACAGACATGCCTGTCATCCCCCAATGAAATATAGGGAACCGGATTTACTGTCAACTGTGCATCTTCTGAATCAGTTCCCGTTTCATTACATTCATTTTTAACAACCACATCATATTTCTCAAAATCACCCAGAGTTGCTGAATAAAGTGTATAGTCCGGATCAGTACTCCAGGCTCCTATAGCAGCATTACCCTTCCTCCATTTGTACTGAAGCGGAGCTGTGCCTTCCACTTCGACTGTAAATGTCACATTATCTCCCTGGCATATATCAGCATTCTGAGGATGTGTAATGAATTCAGGAGGTGTTTTAATTTCAAGCCGGACTGATTCCGTAGTAACCGGAGGATCGCAGACACCTACTATTTTACAACGGAAATAATAATCATTCATAGTATCTGCCGTTGATCCAACCGTTAATTCATCACTGCTTACATTATTGAATACTGCATCATTGACCAGATCTGTCCAGGTACCAGCAATCCCTTCCCGGTATTCCCATAGGAAGGTGAATCCACTTCCGGGAATTGTCGTTGAAAATGTAACAGAAGGTTGGGACTTGGCACATACACTAACATCCATTGGCTGGCTTGTGATAGCTGGCGGAATGTTCACAGCTAAAACAGCATCATCACTCTCTAAAGGAGTGGCGGAACACATATTCTTTACCAATACTTTATATGTGCCTGCATTCAATGTGGATACTCCCGGTAATATATAGATCGAATCACCGGTCCACAAAGAAACGGAAATGCCATCCTTCTTCCATAGATATTGTAATGGCTCCGTCCCGGTTGCTGTTGCAGAAAGCTCAATATTTGAACCAACACAGGCTGTGTATGAACGTGGATGATTGGTAAATTCAGGAGCCTTATTTACAGTAAGCAATGCGACCTCTGAATATGCAACAGGATCACAGGATCCATTAACCTTCAGCCGGTATCGAAGTGAACTCAAACCGGATGAAGGATCAGAGACTGCCAGGCTGGTGGTTTCAGAATTTGAATAAGGAGTACCCGTTTCAGAAATATCACTCCAGGTTTCACCATCATTCTCACTGAGTTGCCACTTGTATTCCAGGTCACTGCCCTCCGTCACACAAGTGAAGTTAATAACCGTTTCATCACCTTCACATAAGGTAACATCAACGGGATTGGAACTAACCCCGGGTGGTGTTTTTACCAGTAACTGGGCATCCTCGGAATCCGTTCCCAGTTCATTGCATTCATTCTTAACTACTACATCGTATTTTTCATTGTCATCCGGTGATACTGATAAAATTGAATAGGAATCATCGCTGATCCATCCAGTCAGGGCGGCATTGCCCTTTCTCCACTTGTACCAGAGAGGTGCTGTGCCCTCTGCTTCCACGGAAAAGGTTACATTCTCACCCTGGCATGCCTCAACCGCTTCCGGATGATGAATAAACTCCGGTGCGGTTTTAATAGTCATAAGAGCCGATTCCGTGCTTACCGGCGGATCGCAAAATCCTCCAATCTTACACCTGAAATAATAATTATTCATGGTATCGGCAGTGGAGGCTACGGTAATTTCATCCGTAGTCACATTTGAAAATACCGCATTATTTTCCAGGTCTGTCCATGTGGCTTCATTAGCCTTGCTGAATTCCCATTGGTAACTGAATCCGCTACCCGGGATAGAAGTGGAAAAACTAACTGAAGGTTGTGATTTCTCGCAGATAGTTACATCCAGAGGTTGCTGGCTTATTTCGGGAGGTATGTTCACCGTAAGCGTAGCATCATCGCTCTGCAGGGGATCCATGCACATATTATCCACCAGGACACTATAGATACCGCTACTTGCAGTGGTCACCCCGTACAACATCAGGTCCGGGCTGCTGCCCCAGCCGGTTATTGACCCGCCATCCTTTTTCCATAGAAATACAGGATCAGATCCTGTCACCGTCACGGACAGTCCGACATCAACGCCGGCGCATACCTCATCGGGCTGGGGTTGGGTTACTATTTCAAGCGCATTGTTGACGGTAAGGAGGGCGGGACTTGAATATTGTTGTGGAGCGCAGTACCCGGCTAGCCGTAGCCGGTACTGGTTCTGGTCAATGGAAGCATCCGGATTCAATACGGACAATGAAAGTGTATTTTCATTGGTATACCTCGCATCCGAGGCAGGAATATCTGCCCAGTTCTCCCCCCCGTTCTCACTCAGTTGCCAGAAATATTCCGGGTCAGATCCTGAAGCTGTTGCGTTGAAGTTAACGGATGATTCATCCCCTTCACAAAGCGTCACAGCAATGGGATTTGAATTAATTTCCAGTAGTGTTTTAACCGTCAGGCTGGCTGATTCCGAACTTATACCTGCGGGCAGGCAACTATTGGAAACATTTACATTATAGGACCCGGCATGCCCGGTGGAAACCGATCCGATGTTATAGCTGGTCATATTTACTCCCTGATTTTGCAGTTGCCCGTCCTTGAACCATGAATAGGTCAGGGGGGCAAAGCCTGTTGCAGCGGCAGTAAATCCTGCCTGGCTTCCAACGCAGGCAGTTGCATTGTCCGGATCGTTTGTAATATCGGGTTTGAAATTCAGGTTCAGGAGGGCCCCTGTAGTATAATCGGTAGCACAGGACCCTGTAATCCTGCACTGGTATCGGTACCCATGCATGCCCCCTGCAGCAGGATTTATCACCAGATTCTGGGATCCGGTCCCCGAATAAGGTGCCTGTTCCGAAAGATCCGAATAATTGGATCCCCCGTTTGTACTTACTCTCCACTTGTAACTAAGTCCATCACCTTGCGACGAAGTGTTGAAATTGGCTGTCCCGTCCTCACAAATTGTACTTGCCTCAGGATTGGAGATATTAAAGGGTTCCCTTAATACTGAAAGAGTAGCCGGATTTGAGTACGTTGTACCACACTTATTGTATGGAGCACAATGGTACTGGTACCCGTTTTGGGCATAATCTGCAATGAAATCCAAGGTGCCAGCAGTTTCTCCGCTGATAGTTGACCAGTCGGTACCATTAGCACTCTCCTGCCAATATACTCCGGTTTCATTTGAATAGGAACAGTTGAATTCTGCCGTGAGTCCCTCGCAGACTGTTTCATTGGACGGAGGATTAGAAATTGAAGGCGCATTTTCATGATAGATTACCTGAATGGTATCGGATATATAGTCCGTTCCGCTGCAACTGTACATGCAGAAATATTTACCCTCCTCAGTAACGGTATACAAATTACTGGTCTCGCCATCGATTGCCACCTCATACCAACCGGTGCACCATAATATACCACCGGACCAGGTCCCGCAAGGATGATATCCATAAACTAATTCATACCACTGGTACGTAGCAAGGCCGAAAACTAAACAAGACGAGGGTACACCTATTGACGGATTGGGATTATAAACATAAAATTCTGCCGTGGAATTCGACCCGGTAGTGCAACGATAGAAAGGATCTGACACCGTTGAATAAACGCAATCAAAATTAAAACAGAAGTTTTTGACATAGAGTGAATAAACATCTGTTGAGCTGAAAGTTAGGGCCAGACATAATAGGAGGGTGATAAAGCCATACTTTTTCATGACAGCAGGGATTAGGGGTAAATAGTAATATAAGTTACAACTCTTATTGACTGTTGGACAAATAAAAATGACAAACTGATTGATTTATGTGACCAGCAAAGCTCAAGACGAGACAAACACTCCCAATCTTTTGATAATCAGAATTTTAAGGATTTTAAGACCTTAATATGCTTTACGATTAGAAATCTTTTGTTTTTATCATTGCCTATTTCAGGTTGCTGGTAAGACCGCAAATACCAGCAACCCCAATTGCTCTCGATTTTCCGATCTGATATTCAGGTCTTACCGGACTTCAATATGTCTTGCTATGTGGCTTATATTTCGTATTTTGATAAGAAATCACACTGATCCGGCAAGCGTGAGTAATAACCCCGAAAAATTAAAGGCAAGTAAGAGATTAACAGAACTCTTTTTTCAACAAAAGGAAAAGGGCTTATTCAAGTATATTGGAAGAAATCTGCTAATAATCATTCTTCTTTATGCATTGTTTATTCTGATCGTATTCCTGGTCGGTACATACCTGGTAGATTTTAAAAGCTTTTTCGAAACAATACTTGAGAAACTCACTGACCGGCTTGTCCTCGTGGTTTTTTTTATTTCTGAGTCCTTTCTGGGAATGGTACCTGTTGACTTGTTTGTGGTATGGGCCCAGAAATTCACTAATTCACATCTAATGCTGGCTCTGCTCGGCTTAATTTCCTATACAGGGGGTATTATCTCTTACAGAATCGGCCGCTGGATATCCAGCCGGCCCAAGATCAGAGCTTATAGTGAAAGAAATCTCAGTCAATACATGAATTTTTCCCGAAAATGGGGTGGTGCTTTTATAATTGTTGCTGCCTGGTTACCTTTTACTCCATTTTCTATGGTTGTAATTGGCCTTGCACTATTGAATTATCCTTTCAAACAATTCCTGTTGTATGCATTAAGCCGCCTTGTCAGGTTCATAGTCCAGGGCTACCTGCTTTTTGAAGTATTCCAGTTGCAGAACTGGATTGCATGAATCCTTGATAATCTTTATGAGAATGGACCTACTTCACAGCGACAGAAGGCTTGAGTGCCAGTTTGAAACCAGACCAAATCCCTCCCATTATCAGTCCGGCGAATAGATGCCAGAGTCCCCACCAGGCTGCAATAAAGGCCATTCCGCCGACTGCCATATCTGCCGGAAAGATCTTTGGATTGAATAGAAGCAGGAGTGCAAGTCCGGAATTCTGAATCCCGGTTTCAATGGATATTGTTTTCCTGTCCCGCCGATCCAGCTTGAAAAGGGATGCAAAAGACCAGCCCAGGCTCAGGGCGAGAGCGTTATGAATTAGCACGATAATAAAAATATACTTGATGTACTGGAGAAAGAATTCCCAGTTTTTCAAAAACATTACAGCAATGATTGCTCCAAAGGCGACCAGGGACAATCTCTTGACATGGATAAGTATCTTAGATGTTAGTTTTGGAAAATACAGGTTTATCAGCATCCCCAGGGTCAGAGGTATACCCAGAAGGATAACAACTGTCTGAAGGACATGGAGAAATGGAATTTCCAATGGTCTGACCAGCGATTCTGCATTCAACAGGGAATAGACCTTTGTAAACAGGGTTCCCCAGAATGCGAAATTAAAGGGAGTTATCAAAATAGCCCCGAAGTCAGAGATGGCCGTCAGGCTTACGGAAAGTGCCACATTTCCCCTGGCAAGGGAACAAAAGAAATTAGAAACATTACCACCCGGACAAGAAGCTACCAGGATCATGCCCAATCCTACGGTTGGGGTAATATAATTCCGGAAGGCAAGGGCCAGCAAAAAAGTCATCAAGGGCATCAATATAAACTGGGAGACAGCGCCCACAGCTGCAGCCTTGGGATTCATGGCGAGATTCCTGAAATGCTGGGGTTTCAGCTCAAGTGCAACACCAAACATAATAAAGGCAATGGTAAGGTTCAGGATGAGAAGGCTGTCGGGACTGAAGTTCAGTCTCAGGCTGTCAAGGGCCTTGAAAGTTTCGAGCATAGTATCAGGATTTGCTTTCTTAAATATATCAATTAATTTATATATAGATTCATTTCGAAACTCAGATCATATTTTTTCCAGGTGATAGCACCTGTAAACCCAGCTTTAAATAAGTCCCTGGTAATGATATCGGTACAATGCACAATACCTGGATAAATGGATTCTAAATTGTCTTTAAATAATCACATTGATCATAATAAACTATTTTTGTGAAAAAAATCAAATATCCGGATTTATGAAAAGCTACCAGGTGATAATTCTAATCATTAGCATTATTCTGATTTCATCCTGCAGTCAGAAAGATTCAATCGATACAAAACCAAACATCCTGTTTATCCTGGCCGATGATGTCGGCAGGGAGGTACTGGGAAGTTATGGTGGGGATTCATACCAAACAAAAGAGATTGATGCACTGGCTGAAGCAGGAATGAAGTTCAACCATGTTTATGCCTCCCCTGTTTGTCATCCCAGCAGGATCACCCTTCTGACCGGAAGATACCCTTTTACGCTGGGAGATGCAGAATGGGGATCATTTCCTGAGCAGGCGGAGGGACAGACTTTTGCTCATGAACTGAAACAGGCCGGTTATGCTACTGCCGTTGCCGGTAAATGGCAGCTGGCCACCCTGGGGAATGACCTGGATCAGCCTCACCGCCTGGGTTTTGATGAATATTGTCTTTTCGGCTGGCATGAGGGACCCAGGTACCATGAGCCCTATATTTGGCAGAACGGGGAATTACGGAAAGATGTAAAGGAATCTTACGGTCCGGATGTTTATAGTGATTTCCTGATTGATTTTATGAGCAGGAATGTAGACAGGCCCTTCCTGGCATATTTTCCCATGGCATTAATCCATGATGTGTCAAATGACCTTTCTGAACCCCCTCCCTTTGGTGCGGACGGAAGATATGAAAATGTTAAGGAAATGGTTTCTCAAACAGACAGAATCGTGGGGAAGATGGTTCAGTCACTTACCGACCTGGGCATAGCAGATAATACCATCATTATTTTCACCACTGACAACGGAACCAACCACACCAGTATTGTTAACTATGAAGACGGAGAATACATAGAGGAAGAGGTTTATTCAAACATTTATGGTATGAGTATCCCTGGCGGGAAAAAGAAATTTAATGATTGGGGAGTCCGGGTACCCACCATGCTTGTATGGCCGGGAAAGGTAGAACCAGGCAGCCTCTGCAATGCCATGATCGATTTCAGTGATTTTCTTCCCACCCTGAATGACCTGGTCGGACTACCCCAGCCGGACTACAAGATCAACGGCAGAAGCTTTGCCCCAGCCCTTGCTGGTAGCGAATTTGAATCAAGAGAATGGGTATACTCCCAAAAGGAAAAAGACCCTCCTCAGTTTATGATCCGTACCGGGGACTGGAAACTGGTCTGGGATGGGAATCTATTTGACATGAGGAACGACTCCCTGGAAACAAATCCTATCTCTTTAGAAAATTCCAGTGAGGCCGAACTAAAAGCCAGGCAAGAACTTGAGTCCATACACAATACTCTCAGAAAGGGGCTCTAAACCGGTTTTGATGTAAAACAAAGAACCCATTCAACTGCTATTGCCCCTGAACAGGTTCTTAGAAGGTTTTTGAAAGTTTCTCGTAAAATTTTTTGCCCAGAATGTCAAATTCTTTTGATTTTTTGATTATTCTGATACTACTATTTCTTCTGCTTCTTGATAATATCCTCAATCATGGCTGTCGTAAGCGACTTGGGTCTTTCAATGGGATAAAGCAGGGCACGGTCCCATATTATATTGGCACAGACACCCAGGGCTCTTCCAATCCCGAACATTACTGTGTAGAAGTCATGCTCAGTAACGCCGTAATGCATTTGTATAACTCCTGAATGGGCATCTACATTCGGCCATGGATTTTTGGCTTTTCCATGTTCCTTGAGGATGGGTGGAACGACCTTATACAGGAGGTCAACAAACTTGAACAGGACGTCATTCTTCATGTATTTCAATGCAAACTCTCGCTGCATCGTATAACGGGGATCTGTTTTCCTCAGGACTGCATGGCCATAACCGGGTATTACCTGTCCGGCGTTCAGTGTATCCCATACAAACTGTTTCATTTCTGCCTGACTTGGGAGTTTCCCATCCATCTTCTGATGCAATGACTCGATCCACATCAGAACGGTCTGGTTTGCCAGTCCGTGTAATGGGCCTGCCAGTCCATTGACCATGGAAGACATGGACAGGTAGATGTCTGCCAGGGCGCTGGATACCAGGTGTCCGGTATGGGCGCTGACATTACCGCTTTCATGGTCAGCATGCAGGATGAAATACATCCTGGAAACTTCATCGTAAGGCTTTTCTTTCCCCATCATATGGGCGAAATTACTTCCGAAATCCAAATCTGGATTTTGCTGGATCCTTTTCCCATCTCTGTAAAGTTTGGCGTAGATGTAAGCACCAATCTCCGGCAGTTTGGCAAGCAGGTTCATTGAATCTTCATAGGTGTAGTCCCAATAATCAAGTTTGTTAACCCCACCATGGAATTTCCTGTCAAAAAATGACTCCCTGTGCATCGACAGGATGGCAGTGGAGAAGATGGTCATCGGATGGCTCAGTGATGGAAAATTATCAATCACTTCATATACATACCTGGGTACGATTCTTCTTTTTCTGAATTCATCGATCACATCAGAAATTTCCTCCTCTGTCGGAACATCTCCGGTTAGAAGAAGGTAATAGAGTCCCTCAACATAAGGCATCTCTGCCCCTGGGGGTTTGGGAAGTTTCTTGAAAACATCTGGAAGGGTTAAACCACGATACCTGATACCCTCCATGGGGTCGAGATATGAGATATCGGTAACAAGGCATTTAAGGGTACGCATTCCACCAAAGAGCTTTTCAACGGTAACCGTATCAATAACGGTATCGCAATTTTCCGTGACGAGTTTACGTATCCTGGGACGTTCCTGGTCAATTTTTTCTGCGAGTTTCTGTTTAAGAGTTGTCATAATGTAAAATTTTAAAAGGGGTGCTGAATCCTTTAAATTACTTAATTAATAGACTTGTGTCAAGTGTTTCGGGCTTTATGGGAAGACCGAATCATGAGCCGGGAAGGAATGAAACACAGCCGGCGCAATTCGGAGATGGAGAGGCCTAAAAGTCGGCTGTCAGCCGCAGGGTAATATTTCTGGGAGCTTGAATATCACCGGGCCTACCTGAATATTCCTTGTTCAAAGCATTTTTCAGGATCAATCCGGCACTCAAATTTCTTGTGATGTTACACAACACCCTGGCATCCAGAACAGCATAGGGCTTGTTATTTTCATCCCAGTAAGCTGGAAAACCTGGAAGAATGATATTGCCGAAAAGAAGATCTGTGAACACTTCATCGATCCGGTCCATGCGACTGTTCAGAACAAATGTGCATCCCATAGTGAATCGCCGGTATTGAATTTCGGCATCTGCTTTAAGGCTGTGGCGGTATCTGTACTTCAGATAGGCTGAAGGGGAGTCGCCCAGAGTATCCTTTGCGGCCAGGTCGATCGGATACAGATAGGTATATCCCGCCATAAGCGATACCGGAAGGCTTCCAATCTTCCCATTTCCGTATAAGCTAATTTCCATACCAGTAATCCGGGCCCTACCTGTATTCTGAGCCATAAAGCCATAGTCATCTAATCCGGGCACCTGACCTGGATCAGTCTGGTATGCATCAAATACAAATTCAATCATATCCTGGTATTCGGTCCAGAAGACGGCCAGATCAATGTAGCCTTGCCAGTCCCTCATCTTAACCCCCTGTTTAAATCCGATCTCCGTGCTAAAGCCGGATTCTGAAACCAGAGAGGGATTAGGGAAGATTTTAAGAGAACCCACATTTGTGGCTGTATACTTTTCGGCAATTGAGGGAAAGCGGTAACCCTGACCGAAAGAAGCCCGCAGGAAGGAATGATCAGCAATTTTATAATTTAGTCCCGCCCTGGCCACAGGGTTGGAATACTCCACTTCCCCGTCCAGTACATACCGTTCAAATCTAAGTCCAACTGAAGCATTCAGTGCCACCAGGAGTTTTCCGTCAACCTGTATAAAGATTGCCTGGTTATTGCTTTGATGATCTCCGTATAAGGCAGCGACGGATCTTGTCCAGGTTCCGGAAGTCCCGATTGTCCCTTCAATTTTCGCGGAAAGCTTACGGTGATATTTGTATTCTGCATAGGCCTGGTCAGAGAGGTTATTCTTATCAGGATCGGATGCAAAATCATTTTCAATATGAAAAAACCGGCTACGGAGGCTATGATTATCCCCTGTCTTTCCATAAAAGTTTATAAAGGGATCAAGGTTAAACCTGCTGCCTTTAAGGGCTGAAATCGATTGAGGGTTTTGCCTCAGGGCACCCGAGCCGGCATCCCTCCATAGCAGGAAATCAGATTTATCGGTAATCATTCCGTTCATATTAATCCCGTAGCTTAAACCTTTAACTTTCTGACTCCTGTGTTTTATTCCTACATTCACCCTTGCCCGATCAAGGTATTCATCTTCCCGGTATCCCTCATCCCTGAACAGGTTGCCCCCCAGAACCAGGTCAAGGTTTTTAATCTTTCTCCTGTGGGAAAAATCAAAACCGGCAAAAAATGGTTGTCTGTCCCACCAGACCGTTTCCTTTCTTGCCGGATTAAGATAAAGCCCTGAATACAGACTTAGTTTTGTCTCTGGAATACTCCCTGGATGGCGAGTACGAATATTGAATACCCCGTTGAGGGCAGAAGATCCGTATAGAACTGATGAGGCGCCTTTGATGATCTCGACCTGCTCAATATTCTCCACCGGCAGGTAATCCCATTTCACATCTCCCACATCCCCGGAAAGTATGGGTAGCTCATCTATCAATACCAGCACTCTGCTCCCGGCGCCGTAACTGTATCCGCTGCCTCCACGGATGGAGGGCTGCCCGTCCAGTATCTCAACTCCCGGAGTTTGCCTGAGAATTGTTTCAAGCGAGGTGGTACTGGTATTCTCTATTCGCTCCGGCTTAATGATGTCGACCGATACCATCACATCCGATAATTTTTGCTCATACCTGGCTGCGCTGATCACAATTTCGTCAAGTGCGGTAACAGATCGCTGCAATTTAATGTCGAGAATGATCGTATCCTTCCCCATTGCATTTACATACCGTGAAGCTGGATGGTAACCAAGGTAGTGAAAAGACAGTATGGTCTGAGCTTCCGGGACCCTAATGAGGTATTCCCCAAAGGGATCAGAAATACTTCCCCTGCCCTCCCCTGCAATAATACTAACTCCGATCAGGGGATTACCTGTTATCGAATCTGTCACCCTTCCGGTAAACACCAATTCCTCCTGTGCTGTGGCTGAATAAACCAGAGTAGAGAACAGTAATATGGCAAGAAATTTATGCATCAATTATAAGCCTGATATACACAAATATAAGAAATGTGGATTCATTCAACATGTATTAATAAATCATTATATTACCATGCGATTCCACGTATCAATCAAAGCCAAAGCCATGTTAATCCTCACAGATTACATAATCATTGCCGTTTATTTTATTCTTATTTTAATTGTCGGTTTCTGGACCGGCAAAGGGCAGGGAAAAGAAGATTTTCTTATTTCCGGCCGGGAATTAAAATCCCTACAGGCAACCTCAACCATTTTCTCAAGCAGGATTGGAGCCGCCATCCTGCTGACTTACACTGCCCTTGTCTATTTATACGGACTAGGTGCATATTGGTATTTTATTGGTTCGGTATTCGGACTTTTCGTCTTTTATTTTTTCGGAGCCAAAATCAAAAAGATTGCCGATAAGGAGAAGTTCTATACCATGCCTGATTTCTTCTTTTTTTTCAAGGGCCGGTTTGCCGGTTACCTGGCAACCCTGATCACCATAATTATTATGTTTGGATGGGTCGTCCTGAATTTTACAGCCGGTGCTAAACTTGTCTCAGAATACACCCCCATATCCTATCATTTTTCAGTCATCATTGTTGGGGTAATCATCCTCCTTTATCTTCTGGCAGGGGGATTTGATGCAGTGGTCAAAACCGACATAATCCAGACCGTCGGGATCTTTCTTCTGTTTGTGCTGATGATGTACTTATTGCTGACAACGGATACTAAACCTCAATTGATTTTTTCCGATCTTTTCAGTATTCCAGTTTTTAAGATTGTGAGCTTTTTTCTTGCCGGATTTTTTATCCCCATGGCTTCTCCTGAACTCTGGCAGAGGGTATATGCCATTAAAGACGACAGACACTTCAAGCGCAGCCTTTTCTGGTCCTCCGTTTTTTACTTTATCATAGGATTTATCCTGTTGTTGATCGGACTTGTCATTCGGACTGATATTCCCGGTATCACAGCAGAAACATCCCTGATTGTAGGCTTCAGCAGGCTTCTTCCGGTTGGATTAGCTGGATTGTCAGTGGTTATTATATACTCCTCAGTATCCTCATCAGCCGACACCTATATGTTTACCACAGCCTCCTCCGTTGCCCAGGATTTTCTTGAAAAAACAGGTCTGACCAAGAGTGAGAATATGCGCAAAACCATGAGGATCAGCATGGTTGTCCTGATGATTCTCAGTATTGGAATGGCATTGGTATTAAAGGATATTATAGATACAACCTTTTTCTTTGTATCCCTGACCATGTCACTTGGATTCCTGATGCTTGTAATCTGGATCTATCCAAAGATCAACCGTTACAGCGTTAATTTATCCATAACTTTTTGTCTGATCGGAGTAATTATTCCAGCCATATTTATAGGAATATCTGAAGACCTGGTAATTTATGCTATCGGACTTTGTACAGTTGGACTCCTGATCGGAATTGTAGTCTATTATATCAAGCGCGCAAGATCTTGATTGCGCACATATAGCCACTGAAAATAGCCCCGGAAAACCCTCCCCCGATCTTTGTCCATGCGGAAGCAAAATGAAGATTGGGAATAGCAGGAATCTCATCCATAACAACTCTTGAAGGGGACTGGGCAAAACCATACACTGCTCCCTCCGGATTAAGGGTATAACGTTCAACTGTTTTAGAGGTGCCCACTTCATAATACTCAAGCGCGTCTCTGAAACCGGGAATCAGGGATTCCAGCTTTTCGATGAATACCTGTGCAACATCCTCCTTTTTTTGCCTGTATTCCTCCTTGCTGAGTCCCTCCCAATCTGCCAGGTAATCTACGCAGCATACAGCTCCAACAGATTTACCATCGGGAGCAAGCCTGGAATCCACCTGTCCGTAATCAACAAAAGTAAAACTCCTCCTTGCAAAAGGACCGCTGTTATTCTCCTTAATATCTTTCTGGCCTTTGACTGAAGAATCGTATAGAAAATATGAATAATTTTTCGCCCCGAGATCTTTAAGTGATTTGTTGAATCCGAAATATACAGTCAGCAGTGAGGCGCCAAATTCCCGCTCTCCAATCTCCTTTTTCAGTGTTTCAGCATAGGATGAAGGAAGATTGAATTTAAGAAGGGAAGGAATAGATGCATTGACAATAATCGTATCTGCCTCAGCTTCCAAAACTCCATCCACCTTTGACACCCCCTGGTATTTAATCCCTGTCACTGTTTCGCCATCAAGGATAAGATTTGTAACCAGGTGTTTCAGCAGAACTTTTCCTCCGTTTTTCTCGATGCAGGCAGCAAGATAATCCGATAGCACCTGTGATCCGCCCTGTATGAAATTGCCCCCTCCGGAGAAATAACTTCCCTGGGCTACAGAATAATAATTCAGGGATAATGTATAGGGATCATCGTGAAAATATCCCAGGTTCCCCAGCAATATCAGTTTCAGGTCCTCGTCCCTGATAATGGAATCAAGGTAATCCCCCAGGCTGCTTTCGGGTTGGCCGGCGGACTCCTTCATCATCTTTTTGGCATTCAGGATCCGCTTAAAATAGGTACGGATACCTTCCTCTTCAGAAGGAAATACCTTGATCAGGGATTCAATGGCTTCTTCCGGGTCATGGGGCATGGTAAAATCATAACGCTCATTAATAAACCGGAAGAATTCAGGGACCTTCAAAAAATTAACTTCCTCGAAAACACCCAGGTCCCGAAATATCCTGGTTTTCATATCCCTGGGATCCAATCCGTCCATCTCATGCAATCCGACCTCCAGGGTAAAACCCTTGCGTTTAAAGGTAGTAGCACATCCACCTGGCCGGTCATGCTGTTCGACCAGGAGGACCTTCCTTCCTTCTTTAGAAAGCTTTGCACCTGCGGTCAACCCGCCAAGACCTCCTCCGATTATTATTACATCATAATCCATATAAAAAACTTTGTGTTCTTATATACCCGGAATTGGGTGGCGTTTGAATTCAGCCTCCCGGTCAAATAAATACCGGTAGGTTATATAGTGTTTTGCTGAGACAGAGCCTACAGACATAAAAATCTTACGCATTTTGGGATTGAAATCGCCCACCCATGAGAATTCAATTTCCGTGTAATGAGGTTTTTGCTTAAAAACCTTCACCAGGTTGAGGATTATTGCAGACTCCACTCCCATTCCCTGATACTTTGGGATCACCCCCATCAACACCCCCCTGGCGCGGGTAATTGTCTTTTTCCTTTTCATGTTCAGCAGCCGGAGCTTGTTAATCAGATGCAGTTTCCCGTTCAAATGTTTAAATATCATGTTCACATCTGGCCACATCAAATAAATTGCAATGGGCTGTCCATCTTTATAGCCCATCCAAACAAATTCAGGTTCGATAATGGCCTTGGCCTTTTGCATGGTCTTGTGGATATATTCCGGTTTCAGTGGGGTGAAATCTGGTTTGAAGGTGGGCCATGCCGTATTGAATACCTCTGCAAAATCCCTTACCAGCTGCTCCGAGGTTTTCCAATCCATATGCCTGAACTCATACCCTGGCTTGGCAGCTACCCATTCGGCGATCCTGGTAAACCGTTCCGGCAGGGGCTTTTTCACATCCAGGTGGAATCCCTCCTGCTTATAATAAGTTTTAAAACCGTATTCCTCGAACAAGTCCTGATAATACGGAGGGTTATATGCGATCTCGTAGGAAGGATGAGTAAAACCATCCACCAGGAGTCCCCAGTACTTATCCGTTTCACCAAAATTTATCGGACCGTCCATAGCCTCCATTCCCCGGTCAGCAAGCCACTCCTTAGCAGTATCGAACAGGAGTGAGGCAGCCTTTGCATCTTTGATGCATTCAAAAAAACCAATCCCTCACATTGCCTGATCCTTAGCCTCATTCGCCTTATGGTTAATAAAAGCGGCAATCCTGCCTATCAGAACATTGGATGAGTCCTTCAGTATCCAGCGAGTGGCCTCTCCATGAGTGAAATAACTATTCAGGCCGGGTGTAAATATTGAGTTGATCTCTTTGTCCATCTGTGGAACCCAGATCTTATCATTCCTGTATATATGGCGTGCTACATCGAGGAATTCCTTTCGGGTCTTCCTGTCACTGACCGGTATTAATTTCATGCTTGCAGGATAAGGATTGTAGGTGACTCTAAACGGATGATGATGAGTAAATCTGCTCCAGCTGAGAACTGTACTTTTCAGCAATCACCTTTCGCTTGAGTTTCAGGCTTGGTGATAGTTCTCCTGTGGCAGGAGACCATTCATTCGCAACCAGTCTGAAACGGATTACACGCTCCGGTTCGTTGAGCATGGAATTAATTCGTTTCACCTCTTTGGAGATTGCCTTAATTACTTCGGGATCTTCAATCAGAGTTTCCGGGTCCGGCATGGACTTGTTCATGGACATAAACCAATCAGAGATGTAGGAGAAATTAGGCAGGATAAGTGCGGATGCAAATTTTTGATGCTCTCCGACAACCATTAATTGCTCAATATATATGGACTCCTTCAAAGCATTTTCAATAAGTTGAGGAGCGACAAACTTCCCGTTTGAAAGTTTGAATATTTCCTTTTTCCTGTCCGTGATCTTCAGGTAAGATTTCTCCCAACTCCCTATGTCCCCGGTATGAAACCAGCCTTCTTCATCGATTACGGACTTAGTCAGATCCGGGTCCTTATAATAACCCAGCATAAGATTGTCTCCCCGACTCAGTATCTCCCCGTCATCAGCTATCTTAACTTCCACCCCATCAATCAGGCAGCCGACCGAACCCAGTTTCAGCAAGGGTTTCTCCTGACGGTTAATGGTGATTATAGGTGAGGTTTCCGTCAGTCCATACATATTCAACACTTTTATTCCGGCTGCCCAGAATAGTCTTTCTATTCGAGGTTGCAGACTTGCACCTCCACAGCCGGCCATTTTGATATTCCCCCCAAGGGCATCCCTCCATTTGGTAAAAATGAGTTTATCTGCCAGCGCATGCTTCTTTCTGTACATCCAGCTGCTCTCTCCGGGAGGCTTATATTTTAGTCCAATTTTCACCGCCCAGAAAAACATCTTCTTTTTGACCCCATCTAACTTTTTCCCCTTGGCAATAACCGTATCAATGATCTTTTCCAGGATGCGTGGGACCGTGTCAAATCCGTCCGGTCCGATCTCTCTCATATTCGCAGCGATGGTTCCCATACTTTCAGCATAATAGATAGAGCTTCCTGAATACTGGGTCTGGTAATTCCCCATCCTTCCACCTACATGGCAGAGAGGAAGTATGCTGAGGTACTTTTGATCGGGGCCCATTCCAAATATTTTCGAAGCCGAAATAAAATTATGCACCAGGTTCTTATGGGAAAGCATCACCCCTTTCGGTTTACCTGTGGTCCCGGAAGTATAAATCAGTGTGGCAAAATCTTCAGGCAGAATCTCCTTTTTGGTCTTTTCGATTACATCTTTGTAGGTGGGTTCTTCTTTTTCACCCAATTTCAAAATCTCTTCCCAGTTCTTTGCCCCATCCACCTTATCGAATGTATAGACATCCATGATCTCTTTGATGGTGGAGGCAAGGGGTTGAATCATTTCATAGAGATTCGGATCCGATACAAACACAAGCCTGGCATCGGAATGCTCACAGACATATTTGTATTCGGTTTCATTCAGGGATGAAAAAACAGGTACATGAATAATTCCTGCCATAGCCATCCCCATATCGAGGAAATTCCACTCGGGACGATTATTACTGACCGTAACAATCTTATCGCCTTTCTTCATCCCAATGGCAAGAAGTCCATACCCCAGCAGGTAAGAATTCCGGATATACTGTTCGGAGCTGTAGGAGACCCACTGGCCATCCATTTTTGCCACCAATGCATCATTCTTTACAAACTGATTCTTGTATCTCTCAAGAAGATCAAAGTTTCTGGTCACTTCCATGGTTTTTGGAATTTAAATTTTACGGATGTAAGATAATAGATATGAGAACAAAATACAATTAGAATTGATCCAACAAATTTCAGAGTTCATACGTTTTAATAATATATTCAATACCTTTGCAAAAACGAATTAATCATGGGAATACCCAGATTCTTCAGAACACCCGAACATAGGCGCTATCACTACGAACCCGTATTCTATGATGAGCGCAAAGAAAAGCTGGAAGAAAGGATCCAAATGATCGAGCAGGAATACGGTATCAAGCCTGAAGATCAACCCGCAAGAAAACTCGGAAGAGGCTCTTTTTCAAGCCATTACAGAAGAAACAAGAAAGCCCAGAGATATTCCAACACCAGGCTCATTGTAATCGTTGGCTTCCTGCTATTTATTTCATACTACCTGTTTTTCGCCTGATTTAATGTCTGATATAGTAAAACTATTACCCGATTCTGTTGCCAACCAGATCGCTGCGGGAGAAGTAATCCAACGTCCGGCATCCGTGGCCAAGGAACTAATGGAAAATGCCATTGATGCCGGTGCAAGCAGCATTAAAGTTAATATTAAGGAAGCAGGACGCACCCTCATCCAGGTGGTCGATAATGGATGCGGAATGACTACCTCCGATGCTGCTATGGCTTTTGAAAGGCATGCCACTTCTAAAATTACCAATGCAGTTGATCTTTTTGCTATCCGGACACTCGGATTCCGGGGTGAGGCACTGGCTTCCATTGCTGCGGTAGCAGAAGTTGAATTGAAAACCAGGCGGGTTGAGGATGAGCTTGGATACAAGGTCAGCATCAGTGGATCGGAAATCAAATCCCAGGAGCCGGTTTCCTGTCCATCCGGAAGCAATTTCATGGTCAAAAACCTGTTTTTTAATGTTCCGGCCAGGAGAAAGTTCCTTAAGGCCAACACCACCGAGTTCCGGCATATCGTTAACGAATTTTACAGGATTGTCCTGACTAATCCCGGAATAAGTTTTTCGCTCACACATATGCAGTCGGAGATATACAATCTGCCTCCTGCTCAGGTTAAGCCTCGCATCATTAATGTATTCGGTAAGAATCTGAACCAGGTGTTGATTCCTATAAAAAACGAAACCAGCATTGTAAGCATCCATGGATATATAGGCAAACCTGAGGCAGCGAAAAAATCATCCGGAGAACAGTTCTTTTTTGTGAATAACAGGTATATGCGCCACCCCTATTTTCATAAGGCCTTGATTTCCGCCTATGAAGGAGTTCTCCCGCCGGATACAATGCCCTCCTATTTCTTATATTTTGACGCCCCGACCGAATCCATTGACATCAATATACACCCCACCAAAACGGAGGTAAAATTCGAGGATGAACGCTCCATATATCAAATAATCCATGCCACCGCCAGGGAAGCCCTGGGGAAACACAGCATGGTGCCCTCTCTTGATTTTAACCGGGAGGGTGATATTGATATACCCATCCTGAGAAAAGATACGGAAGTCCAGATCCCCAGGGAAAACATCAATCCGGAATTTAATCCCTTTGATGTGGATGCACAAGGAGGAGGCTATCAGGGCGGGTATTCCGGGAACTCCCCGGGGCAGCGTGAGAATATTGCCCACTGGAAAAGCCTTTACCAGGATCTGGAGCATGCAGAAAACACCATCCAGGAAGCTTTGCAGGAAAGTACCGGCAAACTTGGAGAAC
>JAUUZM010000158.1 GCA_030589965.1 Bacteroides sp. | reverse complement strand
CCTGTTCTGGGCACAACTGATTTTAAAAAGCTCTGCAATTTGTGTTTTGCAGAGCTTTTTTAGTGTAATCAACTTCATTCAAATCCTGTTATTCTATTTAAGTCTCAAATAGGTGTTGAATATCATTTACTCGGACAGATGTTGTATTTTTAATCAAAAGAATTCCTCGAGGCTTTGCCTCGGGGTATGGAGGAAAGTTATGAAAACCTAAGGTTTTCGTATGCATGAAATGCATATTTTTGTTGAATGAGTGAGCATCTCGTCAAAAGGCATAATAAAACTCTGTTGATGTATCATCTTGTGTTGCCATTAAAATATCGTCGCAAGGCGGTGACAGCATCAGTAGGGAATACGTTAAAAGCTATATGTCAAGGTATTGAGGAAAGATATGAGATATTCTTTTTAGAGATTGGATATGAAGAAGACCATGTACATTTCTTAGTACAAAGTGTTCCAACAAATTGTGTTGAAGAAATTATCAGAGTTATCAAAAGCATAACAGCAAAAGAATTATTCAAGCGCCATCCCGAGGTAAAGAAAAAGTTGTGGGGAGGCAAATTTTGGACCAGCGGTTATTATGCAAATACAGTAGGTCAATATGGTAATGAAGATCTAATCAGACAGTATGTTGAAGACCAAGGTAAGACCTACGAGAAAATATTTAAAGGACAATTGAAATTGTTTTAGAGTCTTTAATACTTCGGGGTTCTACCCCGGGGTAGTTTATTGCAATATGAAAGCAGCATTTTATAAAGGAAACGGGGCATTTGAAATAGCAGAGAACGCTCAGGTGAATCCCGGCGAAGGGGAGGTTATGCTGGATGTCGCCTTCTGTGGCGTTTGTGGAACAGATGTTCACATCTACCATGATGTAAAAATCGGACGTGTGAAGGAAGGAGAGAATGATGTCGTGTTTGAAGTATCGGGTTCTGCTGCTGCCGTAGAAGCCATGACCAGATTAGTCAATGTACGTGGCCGGATTGTAATGGTGGCTATCCATGGTGGTGAACAAAAAAAAATAGACCTTTTCAAATTCTTCTGGTCGGAGATTGAAATGCTTGGTGTACGACTGTATGAATCGGACGGCTACGAAGAAGCTATCCGGATAGCTGCATCCGGATCGGCTCCATTCGATACACTGATTACCCGGATTAGCAACCTTTCAAATATTCAGAATGTTCTTGAGGAGATAGATCAAAATCCGGAAGGCATGAAATATCTTATTAATCATCAACAATAATTTCACGAAATAAAATGATATTATGGAACAATTAGTAACTAAACCTCTGAATTACAAACTGTTTTTCGGCGGTGAATGGATTGAATCCGACTCTGGCAAAACAGTTGAAGTATTAAATCCCTCTAATGAAGAAGTAATCGGGACCGTTCAGAGTGGTAATGAAAAAGATGCCCAGAAAGCCTTGGAGGCTGCAAAAGCAGCTCAGGACGGATGGGGAAGGACACCTGCCAGGAAGAGGGCTGATTTGCTTCGTGCTTTCACGAAAGAAATTATGTCAAATCGCGATTACCTGGCAGAAATTATCTGCAAGGAGCAGGGGAAGTTGTTCCGGGTTGCTCAATTCGAGGTCGACGTAGTGTGCTCATTTATAGAATATGCCTGCGACTGGGCACGCATATTCGAAGGAGATATTATTCAATCGGATAACGAGAACGAGCATATCTGGATACACAAGATCCCCCGGGGAGTGGTAGTAGCCATAACAGCCTGGAACTTTCCACTTGCCCTGGCTGGCCGTAAAATTGGCCCGGCCCTGGTTACTGGTAATACACTAGTACTCAAGCCGACCACCGAGACCCCCCTGGCGACCATGGAACTGGGATACCTGGCCAAAAAGGCCGGCATTCCGGATGGCGTTCTGAATATTGTGACGGGACCCGGCCGCACCCTGGGTTCCGCACTGGTTAAGAATCCAATTACCAAAATGGTCACCATGACCGGAAGTACACCTGCCGGACAACAGATCTGTCGAGATGCTGCTGAAAATATGGCTCATGTACAGTTAGAACTTGGCGGTAAAGCACCATGCATTGTATTTGAAGATGCAGATATCGATGCAGCAGTAGCAGGAGCGCTTCATTCAAGGTTTGATAATTGTGGACAGGTATGTACCTGTAATGAAAGGCTTTATGTACAGGACTCCGTTTACGATGAGTTCATGGAAAAATTCCTGGAAAAAGTTAAGGCCATTAAGGTGGGAGACCCCATGGATCCCTCTATGGATATGGGACCGAAAGTTAATAAGGCAGAACTGGATCATATGGAGGAACTTGTCAAAATCAGCTTAAAAGAAGGAGCATCGGTTGCAACCGGAGGAAAGCGGCCCGAAGGAGAGGAATATTCAAGAGGGTACTGGTTTGAGCCTACAATCCTTACCGATGTTAAGCAGGAGATGACTATCGTACACGAGGAGTCCTTTGGCCCTATTCTCCCGGTTGTTAAATTCAACACGTTTGAGGAAGTCATTAAATACGCAAATGATTGCCAATATGGATTGGCAGCTATGGTCTTTACTAAGAATATGGACTATATTCTGCGGCTTAATTCTGAACTTGAATTTGGTGAAATATATATCAATCGTGGTCATGGGGAACAGCACCAGGGATTTCATAATGGATATAAACTGAGTGGCAGCGGGGGAGAGGATGGCAAATTCGGCATTGAACAATACCTTGAAAAGAAAACCTTCTATGTAAAATTTAATGGCTGACAAGATATATGGTATTGTAATAAATCTTTTTAGAGTTCCCCTCGAGGAAGCACTTTATGACGCGAAGCATGGAAGCCATACACATTTTGAAATCATAACTGCAAGTGTTACTCTGGATGATGGAAGTGAAGGGACAGGTTATACATACACGGGTGGAAGAGGTGGCCGTTCTATCGGTTCGATGCTCATCCATCGTTAGTTTGTGAATTGATCGGGAACGAGATTACATTTATGGTTGATGCCAACTAATCCATGTCTGTTGAACAGGCCAGACCATCATATATCCAGCCGGATGCTTCAAATTGCGGCGGTATAAGTTCACACGGAATGCATGAGTTGCATGTAAGCCTGGTCTCTGCACAGTTTCCCGATTGATAAGTATACAGTCCGTCCGCTTGTTTTTAAGGGACAAAAAGGCTGTAGCCCCGGATTACCCTGGCACAGGAGTTATTTTTGACAGGAACAAATTGAAAAAGTTTTTAATACTTGAAGAAAAAATTAATTGGATTAATAAAATCATGAAATCAGAAAAAATATCATTCGGCTATTACCAAAATCAGGAGATATTTCAGTACATCCTTGAAAATGATAATGGTATGGTGGTGAAGATCATGAATTATGGTGCCACTATTACCTCAATATCCATTCCTCCGGGTGATAACAGCCGCATTGACCTGGTTTGCGGTTTTGACACCCTTGAAGGGTATTCTTTTGAGGAATACAAAGCCAATGCCCCGTATTTCGGTTGTACAGCAGGCCGTTACGCCGGCCGCATCAAGGATGGAAAATTTGAGGTTGATGGCAGGGAATACAAACTTGTACAGAACGATGGCACCAATCACCTGCAAGCTTTCTGAATCCTGGTGAAGCTTCTGAGAGCAATACCACATTCAAATTTGACTGGTAATTCAACTGGACTTCGCATATGCAAGTGGAGGATATACCGTTTCTATGAACTACAAGGCATTATTATTCATTCCAATAATTGTAATTGCACTTGAAAGGTGCGTATGCCAGGGAGAATTGAAGATATTAGAAGATATCGTATATGCTTCCTACGGAGAGAGGGAGCTCAGGCTTGATCTTTTTCGCCCGGATAATGGAAAGGTGTACCCAGGCATAGTATTGATCCATGGGGGTGGCTGGCACGAGGGGAATAAGGTGCATTACTATCAATTTGCAGAGCTTATAGCCAGGGAAGGATATGTCTGTTTGACCATTGAATACCGTCTTTCGGGTGAAACTACATTTCCGGCTGCCATTTTTGACTGCAAGGCTGCTGTGCGGTGGCTGCGTGCCAATGCTTCCCAATACGGGACAGATCCTGATAAAATTGCTTCACTGGGAGGTTCAGCAGGGGGACATCTAAGTGCAATGCTGGCAACTACCAGCCAGGTCACCGAACTGGAAGGCAATGGAGGGAATCAGACTATATCAAGCAAGGTGGCGGCTGCAGTGATCTTTGAAGCCCCCCTCGATCAATATGGCAAGCACAAAGGAAAAACAAGGGAGGATACCCCAGCCAATTCCTTGAATTTTTTCGGTGGAACCTGTGATGAATTACCCGACCAATACAAACTCGGATCTCCCATTCGGTTTATTGATCAGTTTACGCCTCCGGTTCTGCTAATCAGTAATGGGGAAAATGAGTACATGGAAAGGCTGATGTTCCAAAAGAGATTAAATAATTTCGGGATAGAAAATGAATACATTCATTTTGAAGGAGGAAAACACGGAGACTGGATACGTCCTCCGTTATTTGATAAATATGTAAATGCAAGTATTCAGTTCCTTGACAGGCACTTGAAATAATTACAGGTTTTACGATCCTGCATCCTTAAGAAATACTGCAAACAATTTTTCAGGGAGAATTTCAAAGAAAATATCAATTTGACGAAGGAAGTTTAAGGTATTTAAATTCTGATGGAGTTGCCTTGAAATGTTCTTTAAAGCACCGGACAAAGTAGGAAGGATCGTTAAATCCGGATTTATAACAAACTTCCTTAACAGAATATTTATTGGTCTTCAGCAGCTCAACTGCTTTGTTGAGTTTGATTATCCTGATGTATTCAACGGATGAACATCCGGTCAGAGCTTTGATCTTCCTGTATATCTGTGTCGAGCTCAGGTTAAAAATATTCGAAAGTTTACTTACATTAAATTCAGGATCTGATATATTTTTATATATCTCCTCATTCAGTCTCTGTAAAAACCTGTCATCTTTGCTTGATGGATCAGGCAGGATATCAATCATGAAGTTCTGTTGCCTGTACTTACTCCGAATAAGTTCCCTGTTTTTAATTAGCCTGGAGACCTGGGTCAGCAATACCTTGATTTCAAAAGGTTTTGCAACATATGCATCCGCGCCGGAATCATAGCCGTCAATCATATGCTCGGGTGCACTTTTAGCTGTTAATAACAGGACAGGTATATGGCAAGTTCTGACATTTTCTTTTAATTCCCGGCATACTTCAAATCCATCCTTTCCAGGCATAATAACATCAGAAATGATCAGATCCGGGATTATTTGTCCAGCCAGTTCCAGACCGGCATTGCCGTCTTCAGCTTCATGGAATTCGTAATACCTTTCAAGTATTGTTCTGAGAAAATCCCGTAATTCCAGGTTATCTTCGATAAGAAGGACTTTTAATCCCTTGTCATGAGTAAAACTCTCCAGGCTCTCAACCTTGAGTGATTCTCCATCATCAAAATAGGGGTAGGGTCCTGCTTCGGGCATTTCCTGATCGGATTCCTGTTTTTCCTTGACCATGCTATCATTCTTTGGTATGAAAATACTAAAGGTGACTCCATCATTCTCTACTGATTCGACCTCAATGCTTCCTTTGTGTAGTTCAACCAGAGATTTTGTGAGGGCGAGCCCGATCCCCGATCCGTCTGACAGGTTGTCGAGGTGATAGAAGCGCTCGAATATCCGGTTAATTTTATCCTCTGGTATTCCTTTCCCTTCATTATATACGGAAATAATTACTCCTTCAACAGCATGGTTATAATAATCAGTCTTTCTTCTTCCCTCTTCCAGGGATATCATAATGAGTCCCTTGTCACTGACATGTTTGAATGCATTTGAAAACAGGTTGTACAAAATCTTTTCAAGCTTATTTGCATCGAACCAAACCATAAGGGGATCATCGGGTATATGGTGGATCAATCGTAGTTTCTTATTGTTTTTATAGATTTCAAAATTTTTAATAATCTCTCCCATAAACTGGCCGATATCTCTATTTTCTGTATGCAGGGTGAGCTTACCTGAGCTCATCTTTCTGAATGTTATAATCTGATCTATCAGTCTTTTCAGCAACCTGGCATTTCTTAGGATAAGATTTGACTGCTTCCGGAAATATTGTTCATTAAATGAGCTCTGACTCTCAGCAAGGTCCTCAAGGGGAGCAATGATAAGACTTAAGGGAGTTTTTAATTCATGAGAAATATCTGTAAAGAATTTAAGCTTGGCTTCGTTGACTTTTTCAATATTGTCCTTTTCGAGTTCCTGAAGCTGCAGGTTATGTTGCAGAATCGCCCTGTGGCGGATCAATAATCCCAAACCAATGAGTATTGTTATCCCGAGGATGGCAAAAACAGTAATCCCATACCATGCTTTATACCAGGGTGGTTTAATAAATATGGTCAGGGTTTTGGATGCATTTGATTCAATATTATCTGAGCTTACCGCTTTAGCCCTGAATACATAGGTACCATGTGACAGGTTGGTATATTGGATCGTTTGCCGGGAAGATGGAATTACAAACCAGTCATTCTCCAGGCCATCCAGCCTGTACATGATCTTATTCTCCTCAGGTTCATCATAATGTATTGCTGCCAGCCCGATACTGAAACTGTAATCCTTGTGCGATAAAGTGATGGATTCGGTCATGTTTAGAGATTTCCTTAGCATGACCTTGCCATTGACAGAATCGCCAATCTCAACCAGTTTGTTGTCTATAAAAAGATCCGTGAGGTGTATCCTGGGTGGTATCAAATTTTGTTCGATCTCATCCGGATGAAAAAAGGTGAATCCCCTTCTGCCTCCGAAATACATTGTACCGTCATCTCCTTTATAATAGGAATTGACCATGTGGACATTCCCCTGGATCCCATCCTTGGGAGTGAAATTTATTATGTCCTCTCCAGTAGAGAATCCATGCATCATGGACAGTCCACGGTTGGTACTGATCCAAAGTCTGCCACGGTCATCCGGCAGTATGCCGAAGACGTCATGACCTTCGAGCCCGTTCTCAGTGGTGATATGTTTGAAATTATCTGTATCCGGGTCCAGGATATTTATCCCACCGCCCTGGGTTCCGCACCAGATCGTTCCGTCAAAATACTCTAGCAGGCAGTTTATCTCATTATTGTTCAGTCCACTGGGTTTACTCTTCTCACCAATATATGATTTGAATACCAGGTCAGGTTTTGTGCTGCCTGAAAGGTTCAGGTTATCATACCTGGATTGCAGCAGGTTTAATCCTCCATTCTGGGTTCCGATCCAGAACCGGTTTTTTGAATCCAGTAATATATCCGTTATGGTAAAATCTGATAATGCACCTGATTCCCTTGATTCATGATTATAATGGTAAAGATCCAGGGAATCCCGTCTGGAAGCAGCCCAGAGGAATAGTCCCCTGTAGGTACCCAGCCAAATATTTCCATTGGGATCGATAAATATGCTGGTTATTATCGCCATTTCATCCTGGCATGGGAACTGGGTATACCGCCATCCCTGAGATGTTTTAACGG
>JAUUZM010000070.1 GCA_030589965.1 Bacteroides sp. | reverse complement strand
GGCATGACAAAGATTGCAGATGAAACTGGTTTGAGCAGGCCAAGTTTATATAAAGCACTTTCTGATGGATCCAAACCTCAATTTGAAACTATAATGAAGGTATTGAGAGCAATTGGCGGACAAATACAGATAAATCCATTGTCAGGGTGATTACACATCCAGATTAAAAACTTAACAGGACTGTCGGAACCACTAATGTGCAATATTTGCACATTGCTTTCTTCCTTCAATACACCTTCCTTAAGAATATTTTTGACATGCTTGGTTATCACGGAACGCTCCTTCTGAAATAGCTAACCCATTTGAGTCTTAGAATTCTATCTATTAATATTCCTAAACTATGATATGCAGGCCCATATTAAATCCTCGCTTTTTGGTGCCAGCCTGAATATACCCATCAGCAGGGGTAACATGAACCTGGGAACATGGCAGGGCATCTACCTCTGTGAGTTCAGAAATCACGGGGGCAGGAGAAGGCTGGTTCTCTCGATTTCCAGCTGATGTTATATAGCATCCGTACTTGCACAAAAACATGATATTTTTGCGACGGAAAAACAGATAATCTAAATCTATGCAAAAACTAATGCTCTTAGGTGATGAGGCTATTGCCCAGGGAGCCCTGGATGCGGGGATGTCGGGTATATATGCCTATCCTGGTACACCGTCCACAGAGATCACTGAATATGTTCAGAGTAAAAAGGAATTAAAGGGCAAGGTTCGCAGTGACTGGTCCGCCAACGAGAAAACGGCCATGGAGGCGGCTCTTGGTATGTCGTATGCCGGGAAGCGTTCTATGGTGTGTATGAAGCATGTTGGACTGAACGTAGCCGCCGATCCATTTATGAATGCAGCCATTACCGGAGTCAATGGAGGAATGGTAATTTGCGTTGCCGATGACCCATCCATGCATTCATCCCAGAATGAACAGGATTCCCGGTTTTTCGCAAAGTTCGCCCTGATCCCTGTACTGGAACCATCCAGCCAGCAGGAGGCATATGATATGAGTTATGGAGCCTTTGAACTTTCAGAGAAATTCAAGCTGCCGGTTATGATCAGGATCACCACCCGGCTGGCCCATTCCAGGTCCGCCGTCACCAGATCTCTGCCAAAATCCCAGAATAAACTGAAGACTCCCTTACAATTAAACCAGTTCATCCTTCTCCCGAGTATGGCAAGGAAAAGCTATGATCGCCTGGTTAACATCCAGCCCGATCTTGAAAAGGAAGCTCTGGAGAGTCCGTACAACAGCCTGATTGACGGGAAAGATACATCCAGGGGGGTGATTGCCATGGGTCTTGCATACAATTACCTTGCTGAGAACTTTGAGGATTTCAGGATCCCTCATCCGGTACTCAAAATATCACAGTATCCCATTCCCGTGAAACTTGTTTCAGCCCTTTATGAGCGCTGCGAAACCATACTGGTCCTGGAGGAGGGATATCCCCTCATCGAGGAATCACTCAAAGGTTTGCTCGGCAGGGAGAAAAAGATACAGGGCAGGCTTGACGGAACTATTCCCCGGACAGGTGAGCTGAATCCGGATATTGTCAGGGAAGCCTTTTTTCCCCCGAAAGGGAAAATCCTGGATGTCCCTGATATTGTCAAAAACAGGCCTCCCGCCTTATGTAAGGGATGCAGCCATTCAGATGTTTACCTGGCGTTGAATGAGGTGATGGACCCTTACGGGAAAGGAAGGGTATTTTCTGATATAGGATGCTACACACTGGGGGCCCTGCCTCCATATAATTCAATTGATACTTGTGTGGACATGGGGGCTTCCATTACCATGGCAAAGGGCGCTGCTGACGCGGGATTAGTCCCCTCGGTATGCGTGATTGGGGATTCCACATTTACCCACTCTGGCATTACCGGTCTGTTGGATGCCGTGAGGGAAAATTCGCCTATCACAGTCATTATTTCAGATAATTCAACGATTGCGATGACAGGGGGACAGGAGTCACATGCTACAGGCAGGTTGGATGTCATCTGCGAAGGGATTGGGGTTCCCTCCACACATATCAGGAAATTGAATCCCCTGAAAAAGTATCATGAAGATAATGTCAGGATACTTGAGGAAGAGGTTGCCTACGAAGGTGTTTCGGTAATTATTGCAGAAAGGGAATGCATACAGACCCTGGCCCGTAAGAAAAAAATATAAACATGAAATCAGATATAATCCTTGCAGGTGTAGGAGGGCAGGGTATTTTGTCCATAGCAGCCTCCATAGGTATAGCCGCCCTTGAAAACAATCTTGAAATAAAACAGGCAGAGGTGCATGGGATGAGCCAGAGGGGAGGGGCTGTACAATCCAATATGAGGATATCTTCCAAACCCATTGCTTCCGACCTGATCCCGAAAGGGGAAGCAGACCTGATTTTATCCGTAGAACCCATGGAATCTCTTCGTTACCTTCCGTGGCTTTCAGAAAAAGGCTGGCTGATAACAAACATTCATCCATTCATCAACATTTCAGATTATCCTGATGTAGAATCCCTGGAGGCTGTACTTGACAATCTGCCACATCGCATCGTCCTCGATGCAGACGCAATAGCGGGGGAACTGGGATCCAGGAAAGTATCCAATATGGTAATACTGGGTGCTGCCACCCCGTTTATAGATATTCCCTACGAGAGTTTTGAAATTGGAATCCGGAATATTTTCGGAAGAAAAGGAGAGGAGATCGTTAACCTGAATCTGGAAGCCCTGAAAATGGGAAAAGAAAAAGCTGAGTTAATGCAAAATTGAAAGGTATATCTTATATTAAGGGTTCAAATAAAACAAATTGATGAGCCAGTATTCATTCACAAAGGAAGACCTGGAAAAAATAGCCCAAAAGGGTATTTCCAGGGAGCTTATTGAGGTCCAGTTAGATAATTTCAGAAAAGAATTCCCAGCCATAAAGCTTGTTGCACCAGCTACAGTGGGAGATGGTATCATCCGGCTAAGAGATGAACAGAGCCAGGAGTTCGCGGAAAAGTACCAGGAGGCTCAGAAAGACCTCAGCTCAATTAAATTCGTACCAGCATCGGGAGCTGCCTCCCGGATGTTTAAAAGCCTGTTTGAGTTTTTGAACCGGGGTGATACAGGAAGTAATGAAACGTATCCAGATGTGATTGAGTTTTTAGATAGACTGGGAGAGATGGCCCTGGAGAAGGATCTTGAAGATGCTTTATGGCATAAGGGACTTGACCTTGGAAAATTGATTGAAGAAGGTGAATTTACAGAGATTGTAAAAACAGTATTGGAGGAAGATGGCTTAAATTACGGGCAATTGCCCAAGGGGCTCATTAAATTCCACAAATATGAGAATGAGTGCAGAACCCCGGTTGAGGAGCATTTCATTGAAGGTGCTGAATACTGCAAGGGAGTGGGAAATGCAGTTCATCTTCATTTTACCATATCACCTGAACACGAGGAACCCTTCAATAGTCTGGTAAACAAAGTTAAGTCTTTGTATGAAAAGCGATACGATGTGAAATTTTCCATTGGTTTTTCCATTCAGCACCCATTTACTGATACCATAGCTGTTGATCCCGGGAATAAACCCTTCAGGGCGGCTGATGGCAGTATCCTTTTCAGGCCGGGGGGACATGGAGCTTTGCTGGCAAACCTGGGAGAACTTGATGCGGATATAGTTTTCATTAAGAATATTGATAATGTCTGCCCGGACCGTCTGAAACCGGAAACCTATCTCTACAAGAAAGCACTGGCCGGTATTCTTGTCGATATGCGTGAGAAAGTATTCAGGTATATAAGAGCGCTTGATGTGGGGATCTGCAAGGAACTGGAAGTAATTGAATTATTTCTCGAGAAGGAACTTAATCTGCGGCTGCCAGAGGCAGATAAAGAGCTGAAGAGTGATAAAAAGCAAAAGCTTCTGAAGCAAAAACTTATGCGTCCGATCAGGGTCTGCGGTATGGTAAAAAATGAGGGAGAACCCGGGGGGGGACCATTCTGGACGCTTAACAGGGATGATTCGGTATCTCTGCAGATTGTTGAATCTGCCCAGATAGATTTTAATAATCCGGAACAGGCAGAGATTGCAGGATCTGCCACTCATTTTAATCCTGTAGACCTGGTCTGTACTACCAGGGATTACCAGGGGAATCCATTTAACCTGCAAGCTTTCGTAGATGCTGAAACAGGGTTAATCTCCTCAAAATCAAGTGATGGCAGAGACCTGAAAGCTCAGGAATTACCTGGACTATGGAATGGTGCCATGTCGGATTGGAATACCCTTTTTGTAGAAGTGCCCGTTGAAACCTTCAACCCTGTAAAAACCATAAACGACCTGCTGCGGCCTCAGCATCAGGCCTGATTGCAAGGAAGGTCTTAGCTTTTGTCCTCTGCATTATACAATGCAAAATCTCTCTGAGCTTTGAGCAGGTTTACGGAATATAATAGAAGATTCTTTGTTTCCGTAAGAGTATTCAGGAATAGTTCGCTGTTCCTGGTACCTGTATCACGACTTTTTATCCTTTTCAATTGCCGCTTTTTTAACTTCATAATATCATTCAGCAGGTCTTGCTGATTATCCAGAAGATCATCCAGCTTGCTGTAATCTGATTTTTTAATGGATGCAATGATCTGTGAAAACAATTTACTTACCAATTCTGCCAGGTCCCTGAGATCATTTTGCTGATCCTTGATAAGTGCTGGGTGATTATTGTCAATATATTTAAATACAGGTTCAGCAATAAAGGTAAGACAGTGAGCAGTTTCTCTCAGGTAATCCAATACCTGTACATAGTAATGTCCCGATTCTATCTCATCTTCCTGAAGTTTTGATATGGTCTGGTATATATTGTCTTTCAGAAGTTTGGCATCCTGATTTAACTCCTTTATCTCCTTGACATTACGTTTTATAGACTTGCGTTTCAAATCTATCAGTCCCTGGATTGAATCCGAGTATAAAACGGAGACCGTTGAAAGTGATTTATATACGTTCTTAGTACAACTATTTAAGATATTCTCCCCGTTGTAGCCATCTACATCAAGTTCAGAAACTTCAATCTTCCTTTTCATTTCAGCATCTCGTTTTCTATGCAGGTGGAAAGACCTGAACAGGATAAAGGCTGCGAGGAATACCAGTACCAAGATGGCAATCACGCCTCCCCAATGGATCAGGAAAGCCACAATAAATGCAGCGGTGAAAGCCACAAAAGCAGTAAAAAACCAACCTCCAATTACGGTTACCACCCCAGATACTCTGTAAACGGCACTGTCACGTCCCCAGGCACCATCCGAGAGGGAAGTTCCCATCGCAACCATAAAAGTGACATAAGTCGTTGAAAGGGGTAGTTTAAGAGAAGTAGCAAGGGATATCAGGGCTGAAGCTACAACCAGGGTTACAGAAGCTCTTACCAGGTCAAAGGAAAGATCTTTGTCGGTTTTATTTTCCTTGTATTGATCCTGATCAAATCTGTTTTCCAGATATTTCTTCACTCTTCCTGGTGTGATTTTATCAAAAATTCCGGCAAAACCTATACTAACACGGACAATTCCTCTTGCTAAGCCTGAAGATTCAAATCGTTCATGACCTTCATCCTGTCTGCCAAGATCAAGAGTCGTGGCGGTGACAGATCTTGCCTTTTTTGATGTCCATAAGGCAATCACCATGATCAATCCGGCAATCAACAGAAAGGTTGTAGGTGTTTTGACGGGTTCAGAAAGGGAGGTCATAAGGAACTCTGATGAACCATCCATTCCACTTCCCAGATATGCCTTGACAGATTCAAGTCCGGCTAAAGGAACACCAATAAAGTTCACCAGGTCATTCCCTGCAAAGGCCATGGCAAGTGCAAAAGTTCCAACCAGGACAATCAATTTCAGGATATTCAGACGGAATATCCATTGCAGGAGTTGTAGCAGGATTGTCCATCCAATAAAACTAACTCCCAGTATCAGGGCCGTATTTTCCCTAATCCAGATTACAGACTCTTTGGACATGAATGAAGCCCCTTTGGCACCCTTAATAAGGATAAAGAAAGTAATGGCTGTTATGGCAATTCCGCCCCAGAGTGCTCCATAATATTTGCTGTTTTTTTCGAAATTAAAAGTAAAAAAGGCACGTACAATGAATTGTATGATCGTTCCTACAGAAAAGGCTACAACGACTGATAACAGAATACCGGTAATGATTAGCAGTGCAGAACTGGAATTAATGTATTCACTCATTTGAGACATTGATTCACCTGAGCTGGTAATTTTCATTATGGATACAGCTACTGCTGCACCAAGCAATTCAAATACGATAGAGACAGTGGTCGAGGTAGGTAAACCAAATGTATTGAACAGATCCAGAAGGATAATGTCTGTCAACATTACGGCCAGAAAGATGATCATGATCTCGTTTAGGAAAAAATGCTCCGGATTGAAAATACCTTTTCTGGCCACATCCATCATTCCGCTGGAGAATGTTGCGCCAAACAGAATACCCAGCGCAGCAATGATCATAATTACCCTGAAGGATGCTGCTTTTGAACCAATCGCAGAGTTCAGGAAATTTACGGCGTCGTTACTGACTCCAATGACCAGGTCTGAAACTGCCAGAAGGATTAGTATTCCTACTAGGAGCAGGTAGAAATTTTCCATTTAAGTTGGGACTTATAAGAAGTTGGTAATAGAAATTGTTCAGGAAATAGGGTTTTCATTTCGACGCTAAATTTATGTTAAGTCAACCAGATTACGAAACGATGTCATAAAAATGTTTGCCGAATGTTAAAAAAACTAAAAAGGGGCCTGCATTCCTGCATGGCCCCTTTTTTAATTCTTGTAAAAAGTTCTAAGGATTCTACTGTCTGGTTCTGACAGTTGTATTCTCGTTGATCCAGCATCCTACAGAATATGGCTTACCATTCTCAAGTCCATAGAAGAAGGCATCTTCTGCATTTGGAAAATACTTGACATATTTATTAATCAGCTCCGTTGCTTCAGCGCTTACTTCAGGATCGACGGACTTAGCCTTGATGTATTTGTCAACAGCTGCCCAGAATATGGTGGTTTTTTCAAAATCATTTTCTCCACATCTGCTACTGCTGGAAGCATACAGGTTCCCAATAAGGATGTAAGGTTCTCCCCATTCCGGATTATTGGAGATGGCGCTTTTAGCCAGGGTCCTTGATTTATTATAATCGTCATACTTAGAGAAAGATATGAGTCCAAGTTCATACTGGTACTTTGCCTTTAATAATAAATCTTCTTCCCGGCTGATGGCCTCCTCATAGTATTCAACAGCTTTATCAATATCCCCTTTCTTATAGAAGAGCTTTGATAAATTATAGGCAGCCTGAGATGATGGTTCAATCTGGTAGAGATTCTCGGAAGTCTTGGCAAATAGCTCTGAATCTTCACAATCCTGCTCAATCAGGAGGCTTGTTATTTTTTTCAGAAGTTCAATATCTTCAGGTGTCTTTTCAAACTTGGGGGTGAAGATTTCCAAAAGAGCATCACAGTCCGCCGCCCCACTATTGGCAAATATGGCTTCAATACTTCCCATGGCTTGCTCAGCCTGGGGCTTATATTTACCACCTGCCTGAATTCTCTTAGTTAGAATATCAGTGGTTACCAGATAATTATCAATCAACTCCCTTGATTCAATTGCCCCTGCATTTAATAATGCATTTGATAAATTCATAAAGGTGAGTATCACTGCAGGTTCAGCGCTTACCTGGGCTATTTCCACTGATTTCTTCAGGATATTATAGGATTCCTGAATCTTGCTGCGGTCATATTTGAAAAGATCCAGTCCCTTTCTACCCAATACCAGTCCCTCTTGCCCAAAATACTCTGCCCGTTTATCATAGATGAGCATAAGTGTATCCAATGCGCTGGCCTTAGCTTCAGGATCTGTGGCCTTAACCACCCTGTCGCGGTAGATCTTTACCCCATATATATATATGTTTTTACTTGATTCCGGGCATTCTGTAAATACTTTTTGCCAGGAGGACATGGCGAATGAGAGAAGGTTGATCTTCATAAACTCACTCATAGTGGAAAGGTTATTGGCACAATCCATCCTTGAAAGGCTATCTGCTCCGTATTTTGGATTATTTTGAATATTCACTGGTTGCGCGAGCAGGCTTGAAAATCCAAGAACCGGAACGATCAATAAAATAAAAATTAATTTCTTCATAATGTTAGTATTTGACTGGTTGAGAGTCATAATTACAGAACGCGAAAATAGTAAATTATATCATTGCTTATAAATATGTGGTACAAAAATCATCCCACTTTAACCTTTTATTTTTTTTTTTCCTATAAGATCATGTGTGTATTTTGAAGTGGTGTTTGTTTAATTGTTGATTAAATTTTTTATTTTTATAAAATAGGCGTAATATAGTTTGGGCACTTTCAGGTGCATTAGATAATAATGAACTAAATTTCAGAAGCTATGAAAACAATTAAGACCATTGTTATCATTCTCCTCATTCTCGTTCTTATTCCTGTAGCAAGCTGGGTAGTTTGGTCTTTCAGACCAGATAAACCATTGGATATTCTTGTGATGAATAAAACTGTACTTGGTCTTGAACAAAAGGAACACAGGGCAATCTTCTGGGTCTTGCTGAATGATAAATTCATTAAGAATGACGGGAAAGCCTATCGTATGGAAAAGGACTATTATGGCTTTCATCCTGTTAAACCCCTGAAAACCAGGAAATATGAGGTAAGAAGAATCAGATTAGATGAGGTAGAACAACTGTGCTCTGAATTTGATATGGCTTACTATTCAGATACCTATGGCGTGTTTTTTAATGAATGGTATCGCAGGGCGTCAAGCAAGGGTAAGGGTACATTGATTGAAGGGGGACTTAACAACTCAGATTATATCTTTATTAAGGAAATGATTGAGAAGAAGAAAATGCTTATTGCCGAATATAATTTTATTGCACCTCCTACGATCGGTCTTGTAAGAAAAAAGACGGAAGATTTACTTGGTATTCATTGGTCAACATGGACAGGCAGAGCTATAAAGGAACTTGATCCTCAGTCTTCCAAAGATCTCCCTGAGTGGGTCCTTAGCATATATAAGAAAAGGAATAATGGAGACTGGCCATTCAGTGGTCCTGGCATTGTTCTTATTAATGAACTGGCACAACAGGTGCTTGTACTCGAAAATGGAAAACACCTGGATATGCCTGTTCCTGAGATTCAATCCACCGAGTTTGGACTTGATCATTATGATTTACCGGAATCCGTTTCTTACCCGCAATGGTTTGATATTATGGACCCGATCTCAAATAATGTCGTTGCCGAGTATAAAATCCATATCAATATGGAGGGTAAGGCTTTGCTTGATGAATTTGGACTTCCTTCGCGATTTCCTGCAGTTATTGAGTCAGCCGGCAGCTCACCATATATGTACCTGGCCGGAAATTACTCAGATTACCCGGTTCGTATCTGGAATGCTAAGCTTCAAGGCATTAATACTTTTAAAAATGTCTTTTATAACAGAAATGAGCATAGTGAATCAAAATTCTACTGGAAATTTTATGTTCCGCTTATTTCACAGGTTTTAACGGATTATCAGGCTGGCCTGTCAGAATAGTGTCTAAAAGGCTCTCTGAGGGCCTCTTTATCTAAATATATGAGGATTACATTACTGCAAATGGATATTGTATGGGAAGATATCAGGGCCAATCTGGACTCCTGCAGCCTCTTATTGTCTGATCTTGCCGGTAAGACAGATCTGATTTTGCTCCCTGAACTATTTACAACGGGATTTACTATGAGAAGCAGGGAGCTGGCTGAACCCATGGAAGGAATAACCATGGAATGGATGAAGAGGACAGCTTATCATCTCAAAAGTGACCTGGCAGGCAGTATAATCATTGAGGAGAATGGTTCTGTTTTTAACAGGCTTATTTGGATGCAGGAAGATGGACGTTATTTTCATTATGATAAGCGGCACATGTTCAGGATGGGTGGTGAAGAAAAGCATTACTCACCAGGCAGGGGACAATTATTCGTTCATTCTCATGGTGTAAGATTTAAACCCCAGATCTGTTATGATTTGCGCTTCCCGGTCTGGAGCCGGAACAGAAATGATTATGATGTACTTTTTTACATTGCCAGCTGGCCCGGGCAAAGGAGGTCTGTCTGGAAATCTTTATTGCAGGCAAGGGCCATAGAAAACCAGGCATATGTCTTTGGAGTTAACCGGGTTGGCAAAGACGGCATGGGCATAAACTATCATGGAGACACCATAGCATACAATGCGAAAGGGCAGGAGATATGCAGTCTGGAACCGGACAAAGTGGAACTAAAGACGATTCAGATATCAATGGAGAATTTGGTCCTTTTTCGTGAAAAATTTCCAGTCTGGAAGGATGCAGATCCCTTTAATCTTGAATATTAGCAGGATTTGCTATGGCAATTAGGGTCACTGCAATCTTTACAGCTATCCTCTGAATGAACATGACCATGATGAATCTCATCCTCAGTAGCTTCCCTTATCTCTACAACCTTACCATTGAAATGGAGATCTGAACCGGCCAGAGGATGATTAAAATCCATGGTTACCTGCTCTTTATCATACTTGACGATCTTACCATTCATCCGGTTTCCGGATTGGTCAAGCATAGGTACCTGATTGCCTTCCTTTAGAAGATCAGAGTCAATCTCTCCATCCACTTCAAAAGCTTTTAATGGGACGTCCACAATGGCTTCATTCTGTACGGGTCCATACGCATCCTGAGAAATCAAATCGAAATCAAAATCATCATTGATTGTGAGTCCATCCAGATACTCCTCAAATTTTGGTAAAAGGTTACCAGTACCATAAAGGAAAGTAAGAGGGGAATCAGTGCCAACTGTTTCAACAGTATCTCCGTTTACTATAAGTTCATAGGAGAGGCTTATAACTTTATTTTTTTCTATGTTCATTTCTTT
>JAUUZM010000192.1 GCA_030589965.1 Bacteroides sp. | reverse complement strand
CGCCTTGGCAGTTTTATTCATCCCCACTTAAAACGCAAAACTTCATCCCCCAGGGAGGGTAATAATATAATATGGGATATAGACCTGGATAAAAGGACCCGGCCATATATAGATGATCATAAAGTTCAGGGTCCCATTATTTACCCGGGAGCAGGCCATGTAGAGCTTGCCATCTCGGCCGGACTGGCTTCATTTGGGGAGAAATTTGAATTCCTGGAAGATCTGAGTTTTGAAAATGCCTTGTTCCTTCCGGATTCCGGTGATGCGGCCCAAATTCAAATGGATATATCCCATGACGGGGGAGATTATTTCATTTACTTAAAGCCACCGGGTGAGAATTCTTCATGGACCATGTGTTCACGGGGAAGGATGAATCATATTAAGGATTCATTTACATCCATTGATGTTGATTTTGAAGAGATACGAAAAAGGGTTAATGTTCCTGTTCCCGTAAAAGCGCTGCATGATGAACTACTTGAAAGCGGATTGTATCTGGGACCCAGTTTCAGGGCCATTAAAAACCTATGGAGAAGTGAAAAGGAATGGGAAGCATTCAGTGAGATTGAGGTGCATGAAAGCATTCGTTATGAGTTCTTCCAGTACAATATTCACCCGGGTGTTCTGGATAGTTGTTTTCAGACTGTATTCGGCATATTTAACACCGGTGAGGATAAGTCCAGGAAAATGGGTGTGTATATCCCGGTTCATATCGACAGGATAAAGTTCTACAAGAAACCCGATTCCTATAAAATGTTTGTCCATGGCCGCTTGAGGGAATGGTGCGATGAATATGTTCTGGGCGAATTGTGGATTTTTAATGAAGCAGGAGAGCTTATTGCAGAGTTCCATGGCTTCCGTTCACAATATCTTAAAGGTTCAAGGGGTGAAACATCCAGCGAACAGGAAAAATGGTTTTATGAGTATAACTGGATGATGAAATCCAGATCGGATCAGGAGCTTGTCCGTAATCCGGGACAATACCTGCCTTCCCCAAACTCCATCAGTGAAAAGGTAAATGAGACCATCACTGAAATAAACTCAGATCCCCAGCAGGCTGAGTATTACAAAAATTATGAGCCCCGGCAATACAAGCTTACCATAGGGTATATCTGCAGTTCCCTGAAAGAAATGGGAATGTCCTTTGATACCGGAACAAAAATCAACATCCCGAATCTCATTAAGGAATTTGGGGTGATAAGCGATCATCACCGCCTGTTTTACCATATATTCAAATTGCTGAGAGATGCCGGAATAGTGAAAGGGGAACAGGATGATTTTGAGGTGATAAAAACTCCCGATTTCAGGGACCTTAAATTATGGATCAATGAAATCAATGATAAATTTCCGGAGTTTCAGCATGAAACGACACTTCTGGGCCGTTGCGGACCAGACATCACCGGGGTATTGACAGGCACGGTAGATCCTATCCAATTGATCTTCCCTGAGGATCAGTGGGATCTGATCGTCAACTACTATGTTGAAGGATTTGCTTTTAAAAAATACAATGATCTTGCTACAAGGATTGTCACTGAATTGCTGAATAATGTCCCTGAAGACCAGACATTGCGCATACTTGAAATTGGTGCCGGTACAGGTGGAATGACCCAGGCTGTCCTACCCCTGCTTCCTTCCGGCAGAACAGAATATTATTATACAGATGTTTCGCATGTATTCATGCTTAAAGCGCAGCAAAGGTTTGCCAGGTATCCCTTCGTACAGTATAAATTACTCGATATCGAGAAGAATCCTACTGAGCAGGGATTTGATATCAATTCATTTGACCTGGTAATTGCTTCTGATGTTATTCATGCAACCCGCGATCTTAAAACAACCTTTACGAATGTGAAACGATTGCTTGCATCCGAAGGTATACTTACCATGTTGGAAGTGACCAATTCACCTGTCTACCTGGATTTCATCTTTGGTATGACGGAAGGCTGGTGGTTATTTGAAGATACGGATATCCGGCCTGATCATGCTACCATGAGTCCGGATCGCTGGAAAGAAGTTCTCGAACGTGAAGAGTTTTCAGATATTGCGGTTTACAGTGATTTTGAAAATAATGACGCTTCCTGCCAGAGTGTGATTCTTGCAAGGAATCAAAAACTGGACCTGACAAATAAGGCATTGGAGGAATCACCAAAACTCGGCCAGGCGGACTGGCTCGTGTTCGCTGATGATAAAGGTGTGGCTGATCTCATAGAGACCAAACTAGGGACTTCTGAGAAACAATCCTACATCGTCAAACCTGGGAAGAAATTTAAGAAAATCACTGAAACAACCTTTGAGATTGATCCTAAAAACCAGGAGGATGTAGACAGCCTGATTGACTTGATTGCCGGGAAGGGCAAGTTCCAGGGAATCATTTTTCTCTGGGGACTGGATTTACTCCCCAATGAGCAACTTACTACTGATAGTATCATTCAGGCGGAAGAACAATCATCACTCACGATGATGAATGTAATGCGGAAATTGAATGCTACCAATTACGAGAAGAATCCTGAAATCTGGATGATAACTTCCGGGGCTCAGGAGGTTGGAGGAAGTCCTGAAACTATACAGTTGTCGCAAGCTGGACTAAGGGGTGTGAATAGGGTGATCGTGAATGAGTTTCCTATTTTCAATTCCACCATGGTCGATTTCAGCAATCCTGTCCAGGAGGAAGAAATTGAAGCATTCATAGAAGAAATACTGGCAGGTGACAATGAGGATGAGATCGCTTTCAGAGGTAAAAAACGTTTCATCAACAGGCTGGAGAGAATCTCTACCGATAACATTGCACAGCGTGCCCTTCGGACTTCCCCCGCAGAGGGATCTCAGTATACCCTGTCCATCGATGAGTATGGAGTCCTCGATAATCTCCTTTTAAGGGAAACCTCCCCCAGGGAACCCGGCAAGGATGAGGTGGAAGTGAAAATCAAAGCTTCGGCTCTTAATTTTCGGGACATTATGCTAAGCATGGGACTCCTGTCAGAGGATGCCATCAGGGGAGGATTGTTCGGTAAGACAATGGGACTGGAATGTGCCGGTGTAGTCACAGCTATTGGTACGGATGTCAAGGATGTAAAAATAGGTGAAGAGGTTATGGCAACCGCACCTTCCTGCCTGAGTGGATTTGCCTATCCGAAGGCCTGCCATGTGGTAAAAAAGCCTGGAAACATAAGTTTTTCAGATGCCGCAACCTTGCCCGTGGTTTATGTTACCGCATATTATTCCCTTGTGCATCTCTGCCGCATCCGAAAAGGAGAAAAGATTCTTATTCATGCGGCTGCAGGGGGTGTGGGCGTTGCTGCCATACATATCGCCAGGGCTGCTGGCGCAGAGATTTATGCCACAGTCGGCAGCGAGGAAAAGAAAGCTTACATTGAAAGTATAGGCGTACCATCCGGGAATATTTTAAACTCCCGTACACTGGAATTTGCCGACAAGCTTATGGAACTGACCGGTGGAGAAGGTGTGGATATCGTTCTTAACTCACTTTCAGGAGAAGCCATATATAAGAGTATCAGATGCTTATCGCCCTACGGAAGGTTTGTTGAGATTGGCAAGACGGATATTTACCGAAACAGTAAACTCGGACTGCAGCCATTCGGTAACAACCTCTCCTATTTTGGAGTGGATGTGGACAGGCTTTTCAAACAGAAAGAGATTTTCAGCGGTGAACTCTTCCAGGAATCAATTGATTTCTTTGTTGACAATAAATTTCCTGCACATCCATCTGTGGTATTCCCAATCTCAAAGATCAGGGATGCTTTCCAGTATATGGCAGGAGCCAGGCACATTGGCAAGATCATTATAAGCATGGAAGGTGAAGTCCAGGTGGCTCCGCCCCGGGAAATCCAGTTTAAAGAGGATGCTTCCTATTTGCTTACCGGCGGATGTTCGGGATTTGGACTTGCCGTTGCCGACTGGATGACAACAAAGGGGGCAAGACACCTTGTGCTAATGAGCAGGACTGGTCCCAAGACAGACGATGAGAAGAAGCTCATTGACAAGATGATTGAAAGGGGTGTGGATGTGATGATCGCGAAAGGTGATGTATCCATCAAGGAGGATGTCATGCGGATCATGGATCAGGTTAAGGAAAAAATGCCCCCTCTGAAAGGGATTCAGCATGCTGCCATGGTTCTTGACGATGGTGGGATTCCGGAGATTGACCATGAGCGCTATATGAAAGTATTTAAACCTAAAAGTATTGGTTGCTGGCTGCTGCATGAGGCTACCCTGAATATGGATCTTGATCATTTTGTATTGTATTCTTCCATTTCATCAATCTATGGTAATCCGGGACAGGTGAGTTATGTTGCAGGCAACAGCTTTCTGGAGAACTTTGCACAGTTCAGGCGATCACAGGAAATGACCGCTAGCACAATTAACTGGGGTGTTCTGGGTGATGTTGGATTTGTTGCAAGAAAAGGAAATGTGGGCGGATTGCTCTATAAGCAGGGATGGAAAACCTTTACTTTAAAACAATCGACAGATATCCTGGAGCAGATGCTGCTGTGTAATCCGGTTCAACGGGTCGCTACTGATTCTGACTGGGAAATGGTGGGTAATTTCTATCCTCATTCCTGTAATACAAGCCGTTTTGGCCACCTGATCAGAGAAAAAGAGATGTCAGCCGTTTCGGCCACCGGATCAGGCGCTGGTGGATTGAAATCTTCCTTAATGGAATTAAGCAAGGAAGAACAATATGATGTTTTATTATCTCAAGTGCTTGAAACATTTGCCAGGGTACTTGGTTCAACAGCCGATAAGATAGATACCAATGAACCGGTCACAAAATATGGACTGGATTCCCTGATGGCCAATCAGATCAGGAACTGGATTCAGAGCAGTGTATCAGTGGATTACTCCATGATGCGAATTATGAAGGGTCCTACCCTGCAGGAACTCACTGAACAAATCCTCGATGAAATAAATGATCAGGCAGGTGCTGGAGATGCCCATGCAGAGGAGAAAACAGAATTGGATAAATGGGTGCTGCGTACCAAGAAGGTTGATAATCCGAGAATGCGACTCTTCTGTCTACCCTATTTCGCAGGAGGTGCCTCAGTTTTCAATACCTGGCATGAATATTTACCGGAAGAAATTGAGGTTTGTGCCATCCAATACCCGGGACGTGAAGAACGTTCGGGTGAACAGCCATTTGACAATTATCTCGATCTGGTTAAAGCAATTTCAGATGTTATCCAACCGCTGCTAAACTGTCCGATTGCATTTTATTGTCACAGTGCAGGAGCAGGAATCGGACTGGAACTGGTAAGATATCTGAGAAAGGAAAAGGGTATACAACCTGTGAAATTTATTGTAGGAGGATGGCGCTCACCTGACCAGGTGAGTCCATTTGAATTCCTCGATGCCATTGATGATGATGAGGTTTATGAAGATAAAAATATTCCCAACATTTTAAACCACCTGAGATCACTTGAGATCCCGGAATCAGTACTTCAGAATAATGAATTAATACAGGAGATGCTTCCTGCCCTTCGTGCCGATATTCTGCTGGGGAAAAGATACAAATATTATGAAGATGAACCCCTGGATTGTCCCATTACAGCTTTCGCTGGAAAGGGAGATACAGTTTTCCCGGTGGAACAGATTAAGGAATGGAAAAAACATACATCGAGCGAGTTCAGCTTTCTTACTGTGAATGGCAATCACCTTTTCTGCAGGGATAATAAAGAAGAGCTCCTTGAATCAATATCTGAGGAGTTAAGCGAGTATACTAATGCCTGAGCAAGAGCCTTTCCCTGGCCTGTTTAATGGTGATATTCATCTGTGGACCGTTTCACTTGATACTTCAAAGGAACAGATTGAACGTTTGCGATCGTACTTATCCCCCGGGGAAAAAAAGAAGGCTTCATATTTTAAATTTGAGCATCTACAGCATAATTATATAGTTTCTCAGGGGACATTAAAGATGTTGATATCGGGGTATTTACAAATAAGTCCGGCGGACATAAAAATGGGTGTTCACAAAAAAGGCAAACCATTCCTGATCGATGATCCTTCGCTTTTTTTTAATATTTCCGATTCACATGGCATCTGTGTATATGCTTTCACACGTAATGGGGAAGTAGGAATCGACATTGAAAAGATCCGGGATTTGCCTGACCTCGACCAGCTAATTGAAAGAAATTTAACTTCCGGGGAAAAGAAGTACTTCCGGAAAGATCCTGACAAAAAATTAAGCAGGTTCTTCCAATTCTGGACCTTAAAGGAATCATATTTAAAGGCCATCGGAGAAGGGATGAGACTCACTCCGGAAAATCTTGAATTTTCGCTAAACGGCAGTACCATCAAGCTACAACATGCCAATCTTGGATTTGATGGATCAGACTGGCAATTTAAGGCCTTTACACGGGAAGATAATTACCAGGTTGCTCTGACGTATAAAGGAAAGAATACTCACATCAGAGAAATGTCT
>JAUUZM010000125.1 GCA_030589965.1 Bacteroides sp. | reverse complement strand
CTATAGCGGTAATATAGCATCTACATCATGGAGGACAGGAATTGTAAATTCATATATATATTCCAAAAAGGTTTATCTTGAATCGATATATAATTCGTGCACGGTGAGATACTAGATGGACAATTATCTTCAAATACTAATCTATTTATCTGGTTTTCTGATAATTGCGGTTGCCGCAAATCAGATGTCCGGACTTTTCGTAAAGCTGAAACTTCCTCTTGTCACGGGACTTCTGGTCATGGGGATCATTACCGGACCATATGTATTGGATCTGATCACACTGGAGGCATTGGCTGATCTTGACTTTGTAAATGATTTTGCCCTGGCTTTCATTGCTTTCACGGTTGGTGCGGAATTATACCTAAGGGAATTGAGAACCCGCTTCAAGAGTATTACCGGAATGACCCTCGGACAGCTCAGTATTACCTTCATTCTGGGTAGCCTGACTGTATATTTTATTGCGGATTACATCCCGTTTATGAGTGAAATGAATACGAAATCAAAAGTTGCAGTCTCCTTACTTACAGGGACCATTTTCATTGCACGGTCACCGGCATCCATAATAGCCGTGGTTCATGAAATGCGGGCAAAAGGCCCATTCACCCAGACCGCCATCGGCGTTACTGTATTGACTGATTTCCTGGTTATCATTTTATTCACCATAACCATTACCATCGGAGAGGCACTTGTTAAGGGCACGAGTTTTAACCTGATATTTATTATTATTCTAATACTTGAATTGGGATTAGCCTTTGGCCTCGGATATGCCCTTTCAAAGATCCTGGGATTCATTATTTATATCAGGACAAATACAATTATCAAAACCATATTAATCCTGCTTACAGGGTATGGTATGTTTACCCTGTCTCACTATTTACGCGAATGGAGTCTTCTGTATTTCAATTATGAGATCTTTATTGAACCATTGCTGATTTGTATAATCGGCAGTTTCATTGTCACCAACTACAGCAAACACCGGATCGAATTCCTAAAAATATTGCATGACTCAAGAAATGCCGTATATGTTATTTTTTTTACTCTTATAGGTGCATCCATCTCATTAGGGGTATTGGCCACCGTTTGGTCCATTGCCATAGCCCTGTTTTTAATTCGATTGCTGACCCTGGTTCTGGCAGGCTTTGCGGGCGGTTCACTGGGTGGAGATCCTGTTCATCTTAACAGGATTGCATGGATGCCCTATGTAACCCAGGCTGGTGTGAGCCTCGGACTCACCGCTGCCGTAGCAGGTGAATTTATCGGCTGGGGGACGGAATTTGCAACAATTATTGTTGCGGTTATAGTTCTGAACCAGATTGTTGGACCTCCAATATTTAAATGGGCGATTAATCGAGCCGGTGAAGGGCATGAGCGCGCTACTTCTCCTGAATTGGTAAGTCCCCGTAGTGCTCTTATATTTGGACTTGAAAGCCAGTCCCTGGCGCTGGCCCGTCAGTTACAGGATCATCATTGGAAGGTAAAGATAGCAACACTGAAATCCGATATAGGTGATATGAAAACTTCCGGTGTGTATATCTGCCAGATTCCCGGTCTTTCTTTGGAGGCGATGGAGGGACTTGATGCCTCCCAGACAGAGACTATTATAACCATGCTTTCCGATAAGGAAAATTACAAGATTTGCGAACTGGCATTCCAGAATTTTGGAACAAAGGATGTTGTAGTAAGGTTACATGACCGGAAAAATTTTGACCGTTTTCACGAACTTGGAGCATTGATCGTTGAACCTGCAACAGCCATGGTCAGTTTACTGGACCATTTTGTACGTTCACCTCAGGCAACATCCCTGTTGCTGGGTATGGAAGAAAACCAGGACACCATTATGCTGGAAGTCCAGAACCCCAACCTGCATAAGATGGCATTGAGGAATTTACACCTGCCCCATGATATTATTGTACTTTCCATTACCCGACGTAATCAGATGATCATATCCCATGGATATACAAGGTTGAGAAAAAAGGACATTGTAACACTGGTCGGCTCAAGTGAAAGCCTGGAAAATGTAAGACTTCGATTTGAAGAATAAACCAAAAACTACACCCCGGGACAATAACCTAATACTTCATTATGAACCCTATGCCCCTTCACATTAAAATTATCCCTTTCCTTATCCTGGGAATGCTTTCCTCATTCACTCAGACTCATGAAACAGAATCCTCAGTTCTTTGGAAAGCCGGTTCAGGAGAATATGCATCCTACCGGATTCCATCCATAATTGAGGCTCCTGACAAAAGCCTGCTTGCCTTTTGCGAGGGAAGAAAGGAAAGGTCGGATGCCGGCGAGATCGCAATCCTGATGAGACGTTCCCATGATGGGGGTGGTAGCTGGGAAGAGGAAGAACTTGTCATGGCAGATGGTGAAAATACCCTTGGAAACCCCTGTCCAGTCCTTGATATAGAAACCGGAAGGATCTGGATGTTTTTGACCTGGAACCTGGGAACGGACAAGGAAAAAGCCAGCGTAAGAAAAGAAAGCAGGGATACCCGCCATCCCTACCTCTGTTACTCGGATGACAGCGGAAAAACCTGGTCAGAACCTGTAGATATGTTGGCATCATGTAAAGATTCAAGCTGGGGATGGTATGCCACCGGTCCGGGTATAGGAATCCAGTTAACAAGCGGGGACTATAAGGGAAGAATGGTAATTCCAGCCAATCACAGCTACGATGATCCGGAAGGATTCATGTCGGGGGTGAATGGTAAATATGGGTACGGCGCACATGTCCTGATAAGTGATGATCACGGTGAGACCTGGAGAATGGGTGATCCTATTCGTCCCGGTTGCAACGAAAGCCAGGTGGTGGAGTTATCGGACGCATCCCTTTTAATGAATATGAGATCTTATAATGATCAGCATTCCAGGGCGATTGCCCAAAGTTTTGACGGTGGAGAAACATGGACTGAGATCTGGCATGATTACCAGCTATCAGAACCAAAATGCCAGGCAAGCATTATCAAACACCCCATCCCGCAAGGGAAAGAATTGATATTATTTTCCAACCCCGCCACTGCACATGGAAGAACCCATATGACCATTAAAGCAAGCAGGGATGGAGCAAAGACATGGTATTCATCTCGACTGATAAACGCGGGACGCTCAGGTTATTCATGTCTGGTCTCGCTGCCCGGGGGAGATGTGGGCATTCTTTATGAAACCGGTGAGGAATACTATGCGGAAAATCTGGTATTCGAAAGATTCCATTTGAGCGAATTATTTCCTGCTGATTAGATTCCTGGCTATGCGAAATCCAAGATCGTCGATTCTGAAAGATACGGGATGGCTTCTTCTGCGATTGGTGGCCAGGCAACTCCTGGCCTCATCATTCCACCCGCCTCCGCGAAATATCCGGTAGGATCAATATTCCGTTTCGTCGTAGATATCTGAGCACCATTCCCATACATTTCCAAGCATATCGTATAGTCCCCAGTCATTCGGTTCCTTCAATCCCACCTCATTGGGCTTCCCACCCGAATTATCCTTATACCAGGCGATGTTATCAATATCTCCGTATCGGGGATCTTTGGTTCCTGCCCTGCAGACATACTCCCACTCGGCTTCAGTCGGAAGCCTATAGCCATTTGAATCCGGATCGAAATACTGTTTCTGGGTAAGGGGATATCTACAAATCAGAAATGGCTCCACCCGAACTGTCCATCTTCGATTGATCCTGTCATCCCTTAGGTTTATTTCACCTGCCGGGATCTCGACCATATGATTTTTTAAATTATTCAACAATTTCCAAAAATGCTACACATGGTCTATTCGAGGGAGTTTCAAGGGTAATTAATCCACGGAATCCCCAATCATGCTTACTTCCATCCCACTGAACTTCAACGATTTCAGGCTCAGACCATTCCAGGCTATTAATATCAAGCCATTGAAGTTTTAGGGTATCTGCAAAAACCCATGGATCCAGATCGACTTTATAACGGCCCTGAGGAAAATAAACAGCATACTGATGTCCAATATTTGCGGTAACATAGGCTTCCATAATGGATGGGACAACTACACGTGAAGAAAGAAGATCGTTATGAGGCGTGCATGATAGGATGTCTAATCTTTCAAGTAACATGTCCATTGCTTTAAGGTTTGTCTGTACTCGTTCATTCAGACCCGAACCCCAGGCCCTTGGTTCAGCGGGACGATGAAAACGTGAAGAAGCACATCCTCCAATAATATTACGCCAGAAACGATCTACTGCTTCAGTCTCCGAGCCTGCAGAGAAATTCCTTCCTTCAACTGCGCCATAAACCTTTACATTGTTCATTGGCACCGGACCAAAGGAAGCAATTTTTTCACGTAAGAACATCAGGTAATCCCAGTGTGCCTGTCCTCTTCCTCCTTTTGAATCCTGGTTGTTCTGGGAGATGTCTACATAGTCGAAAATATCAGGGTTTGACATTACATGTCGAACAGCATTAGCAGCAGAGAGTTGCATATTAGTTACATAAACCTCATTTCCTGTTTCTTTTGCTGCCTTTTTTATATAAACTGCCCAATAGTTTTCCCATCCCCCGCTTTCACTGCTTTCATTATTTATGTTATAAAGTACATTGTCGTACAACAGAGAAATTGAAAGTAGCTTATCTATATATTTCTGCTGGTAAGATAATTCCTCCTTCGCATCTTCATCAACTGTTGAGTAGAAACCACGCCAGTTGATCCAGGTACCTGACTTCATGCTCATATTATTTTCAGGATTCCAGGGATGAATCTTCCACTGTCTTGAAGAACTGATATCAAATTGGTCCCATAGTGTAAGCTGAACTATTATGTCTCTCTGGGAAGTCTCATCCAGAAAAGATGTAAACCGCTGCCAGTACTCTTCATTCCATTGACTCAGATCATAACTATTACCGAGTTTCTTAAAGGCGTATATATTGCCTTCATCCCTGTCCGACATAGTATTTCTAACATAGTTGCCCCCTGCAGATACCAGCAAATCCAGATGGTCAGTCAGTTTTTTGCCTGCCCACTGAAAAAGATTATCATCATCAGATCCCCCGATTAGAATGGCAGGTTCACCTTTGTACTGCCAATACCATTGATTTTGTGCAAAAGGTTTGATCCCCTGAAAGTCATCATCAGAATCGGAAACCCTTTGTCCCATTAAGGTGAAGGATTGCAATATCATAACTGCAATTATAAAGCAAACTGTTTTTGTCTCTTTCATTGTCATTCTTTCCTTTATTTATTTAATACCGTTAATATATTTTTCCAGCATTGTGTATCCATCTCCTCCAACTTTATTTCTATCATCTGCGTTATTTGGATTAAGTCCATTTCTCTTTTCCCAGGCATCATCCATTCCATCATGATCCTGATCTGATATTGTTTTGTACGTTTTATAATCAGGATATGCAGTGGTTCCAAAGGCCAGAACCGGATTGTCAATGATGCCCTTAGCAAGACCATAAAATTGATTATCTATAAGTGTTTTGCCATCTTTCCCCAGGTACTTTGGAGATGTTCCTTTCCCTGAAGCACTACCGGTACGCACTTCATGTATTATTCGTTGGTCGATTGGATCCCTGGGAAAAGCTCCCGCCCCTATCAAAACACTTTTGTATGCCTCAATAGCCGTTTCTATGTCAATGGTATGTGGAATACTAAAAGGTTCTTGCGAGATTAAAGCTGACCTTGGAACACCTTTATCTTCATAATATTTAGCATCTAATCCGAGTGAATTATCTTCATTCAAGGCTTTATTCGCTGAACCTTCCATTAAATTCCCGTTCATATACCATTGAGCTACTAATGAAGTGCCCTGAATTGAATGATGCAAGCTCTGAGCAAAAAAGGAAGGCAATTCACCGGGCCGGGCAGGACCAGGTTTATAATAATTATTGATCATATTGCATTGATAAGTTCCATTTTCTATTTCAATATAGGCACCATAGGCGGAATTGGCCTTCCCCCAATTATAATTAACATTGTTAACATACTCGTATAGAACATTTATATCGTGGTGTTTACTTCCATTAAATCTTGGGGTACGGCTATAATTATGAGCAAGAAGATTGTGGTGGTAGCTCGCATTTTGTCCTCCCCACTGACATGCATAACTGCGGGCACCTTTTACATGCCCTGAGGCGTAAAGTCCTTCATGCACAATGCACCATTGTACAGTCGTAGAGTCGTTATCGTACATGGTCATATTTTCTTCTCCTGACCACCCAAAAGTGCAATGGTCAATAATAACATTGTTTACATTTTCAATTCCGATAGATCCGCCTCTGACAAAAGTCCCATCTCCATTTAATCCAATACGAAAACGGAGATGACGAAGAATCAAATTTGAGCTTCCACCAAGATTTACTTTGTTACCACGAATACAAACCCCATCACCCGGAGCTGTTTGACCAGCAATAGTAATACCCTTTGTAAACTTCCCTTTTAATTCTGAAACCAGGTTGATCACGCCTGAAACCCTGAAAACGATTGTGCTTGGCCCAAAAGAACTCTGTTTAAATGCCCAACGCAAACTGCCGACGATTGTTCCATCCTCATCGTCAAGCAGGTTGGTAACTTCAAACACCTGTCCGCCACGTCCGCCTTTTGAATATGCACCAAATCCTTCCGCTCCTGGAAATGCCAGCTGTTGTGATTTTGTATTTGAAAATAGGAATAATAGTGCTAGTAGAGTTAAAAAATATCTTCTCATTTTGTAATACTATTCAGGTATTTCTCCAACATCGTATATCCGTCTCTTCCAAGACTATTCCTATCCTCCGAATTACTAGGATCAAGTCCGTTTTTCTTTTCCCATTTATCAGGCATACCATCATGATCATTATCTAATGGAGCAGGTATGCTTTCAAGTATGGGCCATCCCCCAACATCAGCTTGAGTGTCGATAATACCACATGTTTTTGTTGGGTCACTTAAGGACTTATTCTTTTTGTATGTACTGCCCTCATAGCTTGCAAATCCACCTTTTGTTTCTTTAATAATACGAGTGTCTACAGGATCTCTTTTAGGTAGATTAGCACCAGCGTTCTTTAGGACAGAATTATAGGCTTCCTTAGCAGTTTGCTGATTGATTGGCATTGAGGGCCAGGCTTCTTCAAGCTTAACAAATTCCAGGTTATCCGGACCACCACTAGGTTGTACCCCTCCATTCCAGTTATTGCTTGTAACTGTTTTATTACCTTCCATAACATTATCTGCAACATACCATTTCCCAAAATCAGATTTGTCTTTGCGCATAGTAGGATTGGCAATTCGATAAGATATTTCACCGGTCACGGTAGCCGGTCCGGGTTTATAATAATTTGCTACCATATTAAATTTGGAAAAAACAAATTTAGAACTGCCAACTTGCTGATTTTCTCCTCCGTAGCAACTATTATAACCCCAGTTGTATATAACGTTGTTTCTGTAATCGGTATAACCGGAACCCGATGCCATTCTTGGATTTCGGCTTGCATGATGAGCAATCAGGTTGTGGTGATATGTACTAAAGTTTGAACCCCAAATCCCTCCAAATCCATGAGATCCTTTTGTATGATTTGAATGGGACATGCTTTCTGAAATAATACACCACTGAACAGTTATGCTATCACAATGATATATTGACATGGTCTCATCAACGCTCCAACTTGCTGAAATGTGATCTAAAATAATATTCCTGGTATAACGACTGGACACAGCATCGGCATCATCACCCGATTCATCTCCAAACCTTACTCTCAGATACCTGATGATAACATGGTCAGCATCAATTGACAGATGATGTCTTTTAATGCAGATACCATCACCTGGTGCAGTTTGACCGGCAATGCTTATAAAGGGGTTCTTAATACTTAATGGGCTTTGAAGGTCAATAGTTCCTGATAATCTGAAAACGACTGTTCGTGGTCCGGATGCTTCGACTGCTGCTCGTAAACTTCCTTCTCCACTATCATTTAAATTTGTCACTTCATAAACGACTCCACCTCTGCCCCCTTTTGTGTATTTACCATATCCTTCGGCATCCGGAAATGCGATTTGTTGTGCATGGAGATTAAGCCCAAGAAAGCATAATACTATACCTAAAAGTGATTTTATCATTTTAAATGCATTTATTGATTAAAAATCTTATTCAGCAATTTGAAGCAACAATATACCCTCTTCATGTTGAATATAATCTCCAATAAACCACTTAAATCTGGAAAAAATCTGGAATAAACATTAATCTAACAATTATTATATGGTGATAATCACCCTCTCTATAAGCCGCAGCATAGGAATCTCCGATCATACCTCTTGCAGGTAAGGCATGTCCCAGTAAACCATCAAAATCAGTTTCTTCAAAATTCAGTGAGCAGGGAACTGCATCCGGTATGTGGAGGT
>JAUUZM010000229.1 GCA_030589965.1 Bacteroides sp. | reverse complement strand
CCTGTGAAATCTCAGCCTGGTAAGGGGTGTAGGATGTATACCAGGAAGGGTTCTCAAGGATATTCCGCTGGATAACCGCGGGAAATATTGTGTTATAATACCCCAGTCCGATAAACGAACGGTAGAGTTTATTCCTGGAAGCGATATCCTTTAGCTCATTGAAATACTCGTATTCGCTGAGGCCTACCGGGAGATCGAGGGGTTTCTGCATACGTATGGAAGCAGGAATTGTCCGGTCAACCAGTTCATCGATGCTGGCAGCTCCGATTTTCTCGAGCATAGGGCTAATGTCGTGTGGCCGGGGTCCAATATGTCTGTTTGTGAAAAGATCCATTGAAGTGTTTTTTAAGAATGCACAAAATTATAAATCTGGGGCGGATATCTGAATAAAACCTTTATGTTCAACAGTAGTTTTCAGGGTTTATTAATCTGGTGTACCATCCGAACGATTACCGGGGCTGCCTATCTGAGAAATGAATTTGATTCTTTCTCGTGTCCAATTGTTGTAGTGGGCCCATGCCCGGGATAGACCACCGTGTCGGGATCGAGTCCCAGGAGCTTTTCCTTAATTCCTCCTATCAGGCTATCGTAATCCCCTCCCGGAAGATCAGTCCGACCGATACTTTCCAGAAAAAGCACATCCCCTGAGATCAGATTTTTCCCGGCCTCATCATAAAAACAGATGCCGCCAGGTGAATGACCCGATATATGGATGAGTTCCAGTATCGATTCTCCAAAACTGATTTTTTCACCATCATTTAAAAACCCTGCAGGTTCAAGAGGGAGCTCAAGTGAAAGTCCGAACATATCAGCCTGGTTCTGACTATGCGAGAACAGGGCCTTTTCACTTTCATGAAAATAAAATGGCAGATCATATTTCTTTGCCAGGTATGCTACTCCAAGAATATGATCTATATGGCAATGGGTATTTACCAGTTTTACAGGCTTCAGTCCATTATCCTCCAGGTAATCGGCCAATTCATCCTTTTCCGAGGGCTCCTCGCATCCGGCATCTATAATAATACACTCGCCGCTAGAGTCAGAGAGCAGGTAGGTATTTTCCTGGAAAGCATTAAATACGAAAGTTTTGATGTTTATCATATGGGTTATTGTTTGTTATGGTTTGTTATGGTTTGTTTCAGTCCTGGGTTCCTTTTAGCAATGGGACAAAAGCAAAATATCCATGTTCTGTTTTATCAAAATCATCCTCTCCGTTGCGGATAATCCGTATCATTACCTGTCCATTCTCACCACCTACAGGTACCACCAGGATACCACCAGGCTTGAGCTGTTTCAGTAAAGGATCAGGAATATTTTCGGCACCAGCGGTGACCAGTATCCGGTCGAAGGGCCCATAGGATTCTTTCCCCTGGAAGCCATCACCATAGAAAAAATGAGGTTTATAACCCAGTTCCCGGAGAATGGCCTGAGATTTAATAAACAGGGGGCGCTGTCTTTCGATGGTAAAAACTGAGGCACCTAATTCCAGGAGGACTGCAGTCTGATATCCTGATCCGGTGCCAATCTCGAGGACCCTTTGCCTGGGCTTAACCTCGAGCAATTCGGTTTGAAATGCAACCGTATATGGCTGTGAAATGGTTTGTCCAGCTCCTATCGGAAACGCCTGATCCTTATAGGAAAACTGGATAAAACTACTGTCCATAAATGCATGGCGTGGGATGGTTCCGATAGCATCCAGTATCCTGCTGTCTTTGATCCCTTTTTCACGGATTGTCTCTACAAGCTTCTTGCGTAATCCTTTATGTTGAAATGTATCTGTCATTGAAATTACTATACCTGCAAATTTGATATTTTTTTAATAAAAAAAGTTTATTCGTTGAAAAGTATTTAGAAACTGATGTTCCAAAACCTTTATGTTTGCAGAAACACATGATCTTCAATGCTTAAGATCGGCACCATTGGTAAGGGAAATAATGAGGTGGGACCTGGCGAAATAATCGCTGGTCACACAACATGTTTGTATTCAGGAATTTACCTTCCTGATGCTGATGAAGCCAGGCAACTGGCAGGCAATTCGGAAGTCCCGGTTTATACTTCTTTCCAGGCTTTCCTTTCAAATTGTGATGCAATAATAGTTGAATCAACCAACGGCATTAACTCAGAAAACATCATTGAAGCATTAAAAGACACAAAACATATTCTACTGCAGAAGCCAATGGACTGGGTTGATGAGGAACTGGAATATCTTTTTAAACTATCAGAAGAAGCCAACACCCTTTTGCAGCTTAGAGAACCCTTCCTTTTCCATCCTGTCGTTAAAACAGCCGAACCTTTTATTCATTCTCCTGCTTTCATTGATTACCAGATTGGGATATCCTCTGAGGCTTCTATGGAAAAACTTCCTGACCTGATCACGAAATCGATATTGCAGTGTATGGATGTAATTTTTCATTTAAACCATGGGAGGGTTAGCAAATACGACACTGTTTTCTCACCGGACCTTTTCGGATTTCCTGGAGTGATTCATGGAAGGATAGAGTTTGATAACGGATGTATTGCAAATATTACCTGTAACGGTTTTGCAGAACAGGAGAAATCTGTCTGTTATATTTACCAGGAGAACAGGCATGCCATCCTCAATTTCATGAATAAGCGCCTGACTATCAAGGACAGGAATACAGGAGAAGAAAAGCCAAAATCATTTAATGTCCCTGTTAAAACTTCAGATCCCTACGTTGAAGAAATCGTGAATTTCACGGACTCTCTATTAAACAAAAGCTACCACCTCATTTCATATGACAAATACCTTCATTCCTTTATGCTGGCAAGGCGGATGTTAGAAAATCTCCCAATACATGAACTCCATGCTTGATTTTTTTGCTGAAAAAAAAATCTGAACTGACACAATTTTTTATTCCTTTTTCTGTTTTTAATTAAATGGCTCTGCCATTTTACCCTATAGAAAACTAACTGGCTATTCCCATTTCCTAGTGAATAAAAGGACCCTGGTAATACTGTATGTCCTGTTCGATCTCCTGACTGCTGCGCTCAGCTGGGCTATCTTCTATGTATATCGTAAAATTCAAGTAGAACCTGCCGTGTTCGGGTATGATATACCCCTGCAGCTTGGATTAAGGTTTTACCTGGGGATAATTGTCATCCCCTTGTTCTGGATTACTCTTTATTACCTTGCCGGATCTTACCAGGATGTTCAGCGTAAATCAAAACTCCGGGAACTGGGACAGACCATCAGCATGGTACTGATTGGAGTAGTAATTCTCTTCTTTGCCTTAATCCTGGATGATGTAATAGTTTCCTATAAGGATTATTACTCATCTTTTCTGATTTTAACCGGTCTGCAGTTTATCCTTACCTATATCCCAAGGCTTCTTATTACATTGTACATCTCGAGCCAGGTAAAAAATCACAAGATCTTTTTCAATACTCTTATGATAGGAAGCAATGGCAGGGCTACCGAAATTCTGAGAGAGTTCGAAGACCGGAAAATAGAGACCGGTAACCGCATCGTTGGTTTCATTAACGGAAATTCTAAAAGTGAATATCAACTGGGTGGGAGAATAAAGCACCTTGGTGCCGTTTCAGATATTAAGCAAGTGGTTGAAGAGCATGATATTAAAGAAGTTATCATTACCCTTGACACTTCTGAGCATCAGGCTGTCAGCCAAATCATCAATACCCTGAGCGGTACCAGTGTAGTCATTAAAGCCAGTCCGGATATACATGACATCCTCACAGGAAAAGTCAAGGTCCATTCCATTTTCGGACTTCCCCTTATCCAGGTTACCCACAGCCTTTTGCCTCTCTGGCAGGAAAATGTAAAAAGGTTGCTGGATGTATCTCTTTCCATATTATCACTGGCCATCCTTTCACCCTTAATCCTTATTCTTATGATTGGGGTAAGAATGAGCAGCAAGGGACCAATAATCCTGAAGCAGGAAAGGATTGGTAGGTATGGAAAACCCTTCACCCTGTTTAAGTTCAGGTCAATGGTCACTGATGCTGAGAAGAATGGTCCGGAGTTAAGCCGGAAAAACGATAACAGGGTAACCAATTTCGGAAAATTTATGAGGCAGCGGAAGCTTGACGAGATCCCCAATTTCCTTAATGTTCTGACCGGCGAGATGTCGCTGGTTGGTCCAAGACCCGAAAGAAAGCACTTCATTGACCTCATCACCCGGCAGGCTCCCCATTATGTGCATCTGCACAGGGTTAAGCCGGGGATCTCTTCCTGGGGACAGGTAAAGTATGGTTATGCTGCCAATGTCGATGAAATGATCAGACGCCTGAAGTATGATCTCCTTTACATTGAAAACATGTCATTATTTGTAGATTTTCAAATCATGATCTACACCGTCATCACCGTTTTCCAGAAGGAGAATATTTAGGCGTGGAAGGCTACCCTTTTCAGGGGAAGGTATTCTGCACCCTCTTTTCTCAATATACTTTCGTAATAGATTACTTCCCTTATCAGGTTTTTCTGAAATCGCATATTGCGATACTCACCCAAAAGGCCTTCAAGCATCCCTGAATTCTTTTCGGGGAAATTCTTTTCGGGGGAATTCTTTTCGGGGGAATGATTCCCTGTAGATTTGATCCTTCCAAGGGTAAGATGAGGCCGGAATTTTCTTTCTTCCGGAGTGAAGCCGAGTTGGACAAGCTTACGGTCGATTCTGGTTTTCAGTTCGGGTAAAACGGGACCAGGGTCCATGCCGATCCAGATCACCCGTGGATCACGGATACTCCGAAATAATCCGAGTCCCGCAAATAGAACCTCCTGAGCCGGGAAGAGGGGGATTTCTTCTTCAAGGATTTTTATGGTTGATTTTACCTGAGTGGGACTGGTATCTCCGAGGAAGCAAAGGGTAATATGCATTTTCTCATGATCTACCCATTTAATCTTTTCACCCCTCAGTACATCCTGTACATGCTGGATGCAATCTGCCATTTCCCTTTCGGGGATGATTTTAAAAGCTATGAAGGTTCGCTGCATTTAATCAGGGGTCACTGTAATTAATCAGGGGTCTATGCTTTTAATCAGGGGTCTATGCTTTTAATTCCGAGTTCCCTGCTTTTAATTCCGAGTTCGCTTTAGTTAATTGAAAAATCATTAAATTGTTAGTCCAATTCCAAACCTGTAAGTTATGCAAAAAATTGCCGTAGTTTTATCCGGGAACGGGGTATTTGACGGGGCTGAAATACATGAAGCCACACTTACCCTTTATGCCATAGCAAAAAAAAGTGCAGCCTATGAAATCTTTGCTCCCGACATCCCACAGCACCATGTTATTAACCATATCACCGGGGAAGAAATGGATGAAACCCGGAATGTGCTTATTGAATCTGCCCGCATTGCAAGAGGGAAAATAAAACCCTTAAGCGAATTCTCCGGAAAGGATTTCGATGCCCTTGTATTTCCGGGTGGCTTTGGCGCAGCCAAAAACCTCTCCAGTTTTGCTTTTGACGGAGTAGATTGCAAGGTCAACCCTGATGTCGAAAAGGCCATTAAGGAAATGATCTCACTGGGAAAGCCCATTGCTGCACTCTGCATATCACCAGTTATCCTGGCAAAAATCCTGGGAGATGTTGAACTTACTATCGGTGAGGACACCGGAACTGCTGAAGCCATTGTAGAGATGGGCGCCACCCATACCATGACATCCCATGGTGAGGTAGTGGTTGATAAT
>JAUUZM010000151.1 GCA_030589965.1 Bacteroides sp. | reverse complement strand
TTGTGTATTAGATTCTACGCAGTTGAAAAGTTTTAATAAGTTGTGAGGGAATGAGATTAGTTCACAAATAGCTACATTTGTGTTCATGAATTCTGCGTTGAGGTATTTTCTGATTTTCCTGGGCCTCCTCCTCCTGGGATATCTTCTCTGGTATTTTTCAGCTATAGTAAGCTATGTACTTATTGCAGCTGTTCTTTCCCTGATCTTTCGGCCCATAGTCCAGCTATTAGGACGCATAAAAATTCGCAAAACAAATATGCCTGACGGGATTACTGCTGTTTTTGTACTCGTCCTTATCTGGTTAATTGTTTTCGGTTTTTTCCGATTGTTCGTTCCATTGATCGCAAATGAGGCCAATGAATTATCTCAGATTGAATCGGATATACTTGTTCAGAAGCTTGAGAAACCTCTGGAAAAGATTCAAAATTTATATTCTAACTATAATGCTGGTAAGGAGAATATCCCCAGTCTGGAGGAGTTCATTAGTATGGAATTTAAGGAGATCTTGAGTCTTGATGTAGTTAGTGGTTTTTTTAGTTCCATTATGGAGCTGATGGGAAACCTGTTAATTGCAGCATTTTCGATTTCTTTTATAACATATTTCATGTTAAAGGAGAAGTCTCTGATTACTGATTTCTTAGTATTAATGGTTCACAAAAAACATGAAGATGCCATTCGTAAAGCGATGGAATCAGTAAGAAACCTTCTCATGAGGTATTTTGTCGGTCTTTTAAGCCAGGCAAGTGGAATAATGATCCTTACTACTTTTGGTATGTATATCGTAGGGATAAATTTCACCCTTGCATTAACCATTGGCCTGATTGTCGGATTGATCAATATCATCCCATATCTTGGTCCTTACCTCGGAGGATCGATCGGGATTTTACTTGGAGTGTCTAATAATTTGCAAATGGATTTTACAGTAGAGCTGCTTCCAATGGTTCTTTCAATGCTGGCAGTTATAGTATGTGTACAACTTATAGATAATTTTCTGTTTCAGCCATTGATCTTTGGAAAATCGGTAAAAGCTCATCCTCTTGAAATTTTCCTGGTCATTCTTATTGCCGGGACTCTGGCAGGAATTCCGGGCATGATACTGGGAATTCCTTTATACACTGTAATCCGGGTTTTTGCCAAGGAATTCTTGAGCCAGGTGCGATTTGTTAAAAAATTAACGCGGAATATTTAACCAGCTTGAATGCAATTTTAATATATTTGAGTCAATAAGCTGCATATGAATATTTTGAGATGTACCTTTCTGATTACTATCCTTTTTACCGGACTTTCAGGCAAGGCTCAAATTACCTTTTTCGCAGATACCACATCTGGCTGTGATTCTCTGGAAGTGGTTTTCACCTACCGGAATATTGATTTTACAGATACAGTAACATCGATTGACTGGGATTTTGGAAATGGACTGACAGCAAGTGGTAAGGAAGCCCAAACAGTATTATATGATTCTGCCGGAACCTATACCGTGAGTATTTTAATTAATGGAAATACTCAAATTTCAAGAATAGGTTATATAAAGGTACACAGCAGTCCAAATTCGAGAATCCTTTGGTCAGATTCTCTTGAACTGGGTTCTTACACCCTAACATTTTTAAGTCCAACCCAGGCTGTTGATTCCCTCCAATACGAGTACCTCTGGTTGTTAGATGATGGAGGATCAGGTGATACACGCAAACTGATTCACAGTTTTCCTGAAGCAGGTGATTACATGGCTTCCCTCAGGGTTACCCATCCCTTTGGATGCATGTCAAGTAGCTCAGCAATGGTCACTGTGGAAGATCAACTGGACTGTTCCAATGTTTTTACTCCCAATGAGGATGGTAAGAATGATGTATTCATTGTTCAATCAAACGGTGTTACAGTTTATAACCTGCAGGTATTTAGCCGATCTGGTGTTCTGGTGTACAAAGCTGAAGCACCGATTCTCATCTGGGATGGAAGAAACCTTTCCGGACAGGAATTGTTGCCAGGAACTTACTATTATATAATTCGTCCGGCAGGAGGAGGCGTTCTCGAGAAAAAGGGATTTGTTCAATTGTACAGGTAATCTTTCTCATCCTTGTTACAATGTTTTTGAATTCCTGAAAACAAATGGTTCGAAATTTTTATGCTTTTATACGGTATACCTCCATTGATATATTGGCTGGGGCCCTCAGCCAATACCTGTTGGTAAATCATTTTCTGGATTCAGCCCTGCCAATACATATTCCAATAATTCTATTACTTGTAATATGGATAATCTACACGCTTGATCATATTCTTGATGCAGGAAATTTAAAGGAGAATGCCATAAAAGGAAGATATATATGGCATCAGAAAAATCGAAGCATTCTTTTAATTATGGTCGGACTGTGCATGGTTATTGTAGGGATCCTTAGTTTGCTTTTTTATTCACGAGCAATCCTCTTATTAGGAGTAATTCTCGGTATTCCGGTAATTATATATTTGTTTCTGCATCAGATAATTTTTAAAGCTGGCAAACAATATTTTTATAAAGAATTCTGGATCGGAATTATCTATACAGCTGGTTTCTCTGGCATGCCGATTTTGTATTCATGGAATGATTTGTTATTTCAGCACTGGTTGGTGATACTTGGCTTGTATTTGCTTGTTCAGGTGAATGTTTTATTGTACTCATTGTACGAGCGTAGTACTGATGAAATGGAATCCCTTATGACTTTTGCTACCAGGCATGGAAATGAAATTTGTGCAGGGATTATTTCATTCCTGCTTTTTATTGCATTTCTAATACCCATAGCCATTACATTAAGTCCTCATCCGGATCCGCACCGCTTTCCTGTAACAGTACTTTTTCTGGTAATGATCGCTATCCTGTCACTCATACGATTTCAGACGGAGTATTTTCAGGAAGATGGCAGGTATGGAAAAGTTGCAGATCTGGTTTTTATCCTGCCTGCAGGTGTACTTTTGTTCTTATGATTAGAGATATTTTCTTGCGAGGTATCCAAATCCCCAGGTAGTAAAAAAAGAGAATGAGCCATAAACCACTGCCACCATAGCAATTGTATTATTATTTAGGAGGGATCCCGCCACATAAATGGCCAAAGTGGAGTTTTGCAGTCCCACTTCCACCGCGATGGTTGCCTGGTTTCTTTTACGGATACCGAAAAACCCCGGGATATAAAAACCGGCTGTCATAGCAATCAGGTTAAGTACCAGCGCATAGGGAATTATCTTAAGGAAGTCCTGAAAGGATATACCACCATCTCCTTTTTCAAGAAATAGTACGCCGGAATAAACCAGCAGTAAGAGTATGGGGAGAATATACCTGAGGGGTTCTTCCAGGCGGGCACTGAGATTTTCAAAGTAGCGCCTTACAATCACTCCTGAGGTGGCAGGCAGAACCGTGAGCATTACAATTTTCAGGACCGATTCCAGTAAGGGAAGTGGCTCGGAATCCTGGCCCAAAAACACATACATGGCCAGCATGGTCATCAGGGGAATTGTAAATACAGTGATCAGGCTGTTTACCACAGTCATGGAAACAGACAGGGCAACATTTCCCCGAATCAGAAAAGTAACCAGGTTGGAAGTAGCTCCACCCGGACAAATGGCAATCAGTACCAGTCCAACAGCAAGCTCCTCTTTTAATGGGGTTAAAAATGCAATGGAAAATGCAAGAATAGGTAAAATTATCAGCTGGCTGAATAAACCGACTCCAATGTTACGGGGCAGGTACACAACGTTCCTGATATCCTTGAAGGTTATTGATAATCCAAGGCCGAATGTGATGACTGCCAGGGTAATAGGCAAAAATGTATCCTTGAAAAGACCTGCATCCATAGAAGCCCCGTTTCATATATGGATAAGCAATATAGGATAAAAATCAGGATTATATATGCTCGGTGATGCAGGAAAGAAGTTCCTGGGGACTAATTGGCTTGTTTATTACTTTGATGCATCCAGCCTCCATGATCTTTACATCTTCTCCGTTATAACTAAATGCAGTTTGAGCAATAATGGGCAGATTATTTCTGATTTTCTTAATTTCCCTGGTGGCATCAATGCCATCCATCTCAGGCATTCGGATATCCATAAGAACCAAGTCGATCCGCTCGTTTTCCACACAAGCTTCCACCGCCTGTCTGCCATTTTGTGCCCAGATAACTGTTGCCCTGGTAGTTTTGAGAACTGCCTCAATCAGCATATAATTGGCTGCAACGTCTTCTGCTACCAGTATTGTTTTATTTGACCAATCCTGCATACTAATAACCTTATTATAAAATGATAAATTTGCTGTTCTCATTCTTTATTTCCATCCATTTTTTCATACTACTTTCAGTTTTATTCCATTCCTGTTGAAATGAATGCTTTCCTGCTTTACTCCTTTCTCTTCCACACGATCCTGAGATTTAACCTCGGCGGCATACATCCCAATATGTCCTTCAACCATTTCAGCCATACCGGAAGCAAATTTCAATGTTGAATCTCTGCAGTTTTTCAAATCATCCAGCATATTCTCCAGATGTTTAATAATATCCAGATAATCAGAAGCATATCTTATGTATCGATGAAGTTCATCGGGATTGAACAGTCCATCTAACTCCTCAGAATGCTGTCGGGCAAGTATAAGAACGTTACGGATTTGATCCAGGCTCATACGGTCTGGTTCTGCCTCGAGGTTTTTGGGTTCCGGCGGACTGGCCACCGGAACCACAGACCTGATACTGCTCAGTAAATTCAGAATTAGCTTTTTTGTACCTGCATCGATATGAAGGTCACGGTAATATGAAAGGGCTTCTTCCAATGTTGAATTTTTTTTAATGGCGGAATAAATAATTTATTACTTAATGATGGGGCCTACCGGGTCTTCTCCTCCTTCTCCACCACCACCCCTGACACGGAGCATTTCTTCTTCATTAAGGTTGTCTTCGAATAATTCTTTCCAATTTTCATTTACAGTTTTCATAGCAAAAGGTTTTAAAAATAATTCCTACTCTTTTATTAGCTTTTCGGATACCGCTTTATAATAGTCTCTATTGTTTAATCGGAAAAAACGAAAAAGGTAGCCGGTGTTTTGGGACTTTTTTTCAAATAAAAATCACACATCAATCGTAATGCGCAGATAGACAGGTATATAAGGATTAGTTATTTTTTGACTTTTTGAAGTGTCAGAGCATAAATAATTGAGTTTTGCAGGATGAGGTTTGTTTAATATTTTTGAGGCATCTGAATTCTGCCAATATGATGGGTAAATACTTTTTGACTCTCTTTCTGATAAGTTCCAGTTTATTTCCGCATACAGCCATATCGAATGATGCTGAGCAAGAGGAGGCTAAGGACTACCTAAAGAGAGCAAAGTTCCTGTACGATCGCTCTGAATACGACAGCCTGCCTTATTATTATGGTCTCTCGGAAGATGTATTTATCCGGCTTGACATGCATGATAAGGTGGTTGAATGCAAACTTGGTATGGTAGATTATTACCGGATTAAGAATCGTCAAACTGATGCAAACCGAGATCTGAGTCTTGCTGAGTCTTATATACAGGAATATATTGGTGAAGACACGGATGCATGGGCAGATTTACTATATATACAGGGAAAGTTATTTCAGGGACAGGGTCGTACGGAAGAATCTATCAGGGTTCTGAATTCCTGCCTTGAACTGGAGAAAACCCTGGGTATGAAACCGGAAAAGACAGCCCGGATACACAATGTGCTCGGCGCTGTGTATTATACTTTTGGGAATCTTGATAGTGCAGAATTTTACTTTCAGAATGCCTATGACACATATTTGAAGATCTCATCTGAACCAACAGTGGACAAGGGTATGGTTTTGCATAATCTTGGACTGATTTACAGTCAAAGTAATGAGCAGGAGAAATGGGCCGAATATGCCACAAGGAGCATTGAAAATAATATTTTCCTGTTCGGTACAGATTTTCCAGATCTGGCCGGGATCTATAATTCCCTGGCAAGTTATTTTATTATAACAGGAAGGTTGGATTCCGCCAGTCTGTATCTGGACAAGGCAGAATATATCCTGATAAATGCCTATGGTAATGATTATTTTGAGCTAAACAGAATTTATATAAACCGTGCCAGAATATACAGGTACGAAGGAAATTACCAGACTTCACTGGAATACTATCTTCAGGCATCAAGCATCAATGAACAGCAGGAATTCCCAAACTACAGACTAAGAAATACAATTAATGTAAACATTGGTTTGCTATACAAAGAACTGGGGGATTACTCCATAGCTTATCAATATTTTTCAAAATTGCTTGAGGCAAGGAGTGAGGTTCATCCCTCTCAAATGGCTGCATACTATTCATATTTAGCTGATATCCTTATATATCTGCAAAAATATTCAGAAGCTGAACAATTTCTTCAGAAAGTGTTTGATCTCAGGGAAAAATACTTCCCGAAGGATTATTATGGACTCTCATTCGATTTTGAAACATACGGAGTACTCCTGGACTCAACCGGACGGGATTCTGAAGCGAAGGAATATTTATATAAATCACTGAAAATTTCACGACAGAATTACGGGGATTTCCATTACAGGACAGCGAAAATATATAAGACCATTGGTGATTATTGTCTGGGTGTAAAATCTTACGAGGAAGCTCTTAAGAATTACCAGTATTCAATTCATTCACAGGTCCCTGAGTATGATATATGGGATGTTAACCATAACCCTGATCCGGAGATAATCCCTGATCTGATGTTTTACCTGAAATTGTTAAAGCAAAAAGCTGTAACACTGGAAAGTATTGCCTCTGAGAAAATTAATCCCGATGCATCAGAATCCCTTAGGGCAGCCTGTATGACCTATATTACTTCGATTCAGGTTATAGAAATCCTTCGTAACTCCTATCTTAATGATGAAAGCAAACTCTACCTTTCAGAGAATGAACGCAGCACCTATGAGAAGGGAGTACAAACCGCCTATCAATGTTTCGAATGGTATTCTGATCCGGAATATCTTGTAAAGGCATTTCAGATAGCAGAGAAAGGTAAATATGCTACACTTCAATCTGTCCTGGCAAGAGAGGAAGCACTTGAACTTGCTGGGATACCGGATTCCTTACTTTCGATTGAATCAGGATTACAAAAACAAATGGCCGTTTACCAGGAATTGCTTAATGAAAGTCTTGATGATACATTGCCCGACCAGGTAAAATTACAGCAATACCGTAGCGATTTGTTCATGCTGAAAGACCAGGTTGCCGGTCTACACAGGTTGCTGGAAACAGAGTATCCGGATTATTATGATTTGCTATATAATAATGAAGTTGTTGATCATGTTGGACTTGCGAAATCACTTGGCAGAAAGGAAAAGATAGTCGAATACTTTTTTGCTGGACCAGACTTGTATGTATTTGAGATAAGCCGGGCGGATTTTTCCTGCAGGAAGGAAACTCTTGACACATTGTTTTATTTTGATCTGGATCGGGTAGGGCAATATATTTCAAGGCATTCTGATATGGATAAAATACAGGATGATCATTATGCATTCATTGAGTCATCATCCCGGCTTTTTGAAAGGCTTAAACCATCTATGAATGGCTTTCAGGATCTGGTTATCATCCCGGAGGGTAAATTATCTTATTTCCCTTTTGATGT
>JAUUZM010000237.1 GCA_030589965.1 Bacteroides sp. | reverse complement strand
ATTTTGTGTATTACTGCCGTACCGTAATGATTGATGATCATTTCCCAACCCTCATCAATTACTGTTGTACTGTAAGGATCGATGAGCAGAGCATATCCTTTAACCCTTGCTCCCTCTTTTAACCCGGATCGTTTAAAATCAGGGATCTCTTTCCAGATGCCCCGGGAATAGGATTGTATCATCCTGACAGGCTTCGGTTCATATAAGTCCTCCGGCAGGCTGACGGTTGGATCTGCATCTTTCTGTTCGCAGGCTACCACACGGATAGACTCCACCTCAACCTCCCTGTTTTCAGTCCAATGCCCATACAAACGCATGTATTCATCCCTGAAAAGGGCCATCATATCCGCCCCTTCTTTCCATCGAATGGGCAGACTCTCATCCTGACCTGTAAAACGCATGAAAACAGTCCGTATCCGGATTTCAATTTCCCCTTTGACCCCTTCCATGGCAACCTCCCTGGAAGCCTTATCACTTAAAGTCTCTATCCAGCCGGGAAGATCATCATGCACCTCATTGTAGGATTTTAGCACCCCTTTTTCTGCAAACCGTTCGATCAGTGCATTGGCCAGTCCATACGCAGAGAGAAGTCCGGCATCAGCCGGAACCAGTACCGATCTCATACCAAGCAATCCAGCTATCCTGCAGGCATGCATACCTCCTGCTCCGCCGAATGCAAGCATAGTATAATCAGCCGGATCATATCCTCTGGCAATGGAAATGCTGCGGATGGCTCCGGCCATAAGTTCATTGGCTATATCATAAAACCCGGTCAGGATTTCTTCCCTGGAATAGTTTTTACCACTGCTCCCTGAGATCTCAGAAATCAATTCATCCAGTCTGCTCCCGGCTGCTTCCCTGAAAACCGGGATACTAAAATTATCCGGATCCAGATGTCCAAGCAAAAGATTAACATCGGTGACGGTCAGGGGTCCGCCAGCTCCGTAGCAGGCGGGTCCGGGGAAAGCACCTGCGCTCTGGGGTCCGACACAGAGCTTAAAACCATCAAAATAGCAAAGGGATCCCCCTCCCGCCGCGACGGTTTCTATGGATAGGGCTGGACTAAAAATACGGGCATCACCGACTTCCAGGGAAAACCGGTAATCAAATTCCCCATCGTACCTGGATACATCTGTACTGGTACCACCCATATCAAAACTGATGATATTTTCCCTACCTGTCCTTCTGCCAACAGTTACAGCTCCCACAACACCACCTGCAGGCCCGCTCAACAGGCTGTCCTTAGCCCTGAATTTCTCTTCTCTTATGAGTCCGCCCGAGCTTGTCATAACATGAATTTTCCCTCCTGGGATGGAAGACCTGACATTTTCAAGGTATGAGCGGAACACCGGACTCAGGTATGCATTCACTGTGGCCGTTTCTGCCCTCTCAATGTATTTTATCTGGCCGGAAAGCGCGGTTGAAACAGATATTTCCTTTATTCCATTTTGTCTCAGGAATCCGGCCAGTTCAAGTTCATGTACCGGATTGATATATGAATTCAGAAGGCAGATGGCTGCTGATTGAAACCCCCTTCTTTTAATTCCATTAATTTCCTTTTCAAGGGCATTAGTATCAAGAGCAGATATTATTTCCCCCTGGCTGTCAATCCTTTCCTCAACCTCAACAACCTGTTGATACAACATCTTTCGCTTCAGAACCTCCAGGGCAAAAATATCAGGTCTTTGCTGGTTTCCAATCTCAAGTATGTCTCTGAACCCCTTAGTAACAAATAAAACCAGGTCGGATCCTTTTCTTTCCAGCAAAGCATTGGTACCCTTGGTGGAACCTAATTTCATCCGGATTGGAGGCAAGTCAAGATCCAGTGGGGTATTGGTAATCAGTCTGGCCGCAAGGACTGGTGCTTCCTCCTCTGAACGTATCTCGAAACTTATTCTCTGACCATAAAATTCATTTGGTAATTCCTTCGTCAGACGTAGCAGGCCCATCTCAATTTCATAACACTGGATATATGTAATCTTATGGGTGTGGTTTAGGAGGACAAACTGGTATCCGCGGAGAATATCTTCATGGATATCCCAGTTTTCGGTGATAAGGATTGTTTTTGGATCTAGCCAGCGTCTGATAACACCTCTGAGGCTACCGCTGCTCAGAACCTTCCTTCGAATCAAGTTACCCTCAGGGTCACGTCCGATGCAATCCGTAAAGGTACCACCTGTATCAACAAAAATCTCATATGCCCTACCCTTCATCTCTGCTCTCTTTTACCTGGTTTTGTTGAAATATTCAGCAGTATTGCTCCGACTATTAAAAATGAAATAATCGCCAGGGATAACATAATCACGCCCCAATTCTCGAATTCTATCTGCATTGCCCCCAGAATAGCTCGAACAATACCCGTAAGTCCGATGATCAGGGTAATAAAAACTACGCTTGTCATCAGGATATTACCCGGCATACGGTTTACGGCATCCCCCATGATGTTTTTATTGTTTACTGTAATGAAAATAAAAACAGCAATCAGGGGAAGTATCAGTCCATTTAAGGCCTGGGCAATTATAATAGCAGGAATGGGTTTAAAGCCCGACATGCCAAATCCCATTCCAATGATCAGTACAGATATCCAGACGGCACGAAAGCGCTTGGATCCATCCTTCCATAATTCAGGGTTTTTATTTCCGAACAGACTTCGAACAGTCACAGCTGAGGCAAGTGGTGCGGTAACGGCAGATGTAAAACCGGCTGCAAAGAGTCCGATTCCCAAAACCATATAACCCAGATTACCAATATAACGATTCAATGAGCTTGCGAGTCCATCGAAAGTAAATTCCCCGCTCATGGAGGTACCTGTCACGAGGACTGCCATGGAAATTATACCACCTAAGGTAACGGCGACCAGGAGCCCCGAACGCATCTCCTTTAATGTTTGGCCGGTGGACAAGCCAGATCCAAGAAAGAGATTATAAGGAACGACAGTTGTTCCTATCAATCCAAGAACCAGCAATCCGCCCCCCCTGTTCATGGGTATAATGGGTAGTGTCATTCCACTGAGTAAATCAGAAATCGGAGGTTTAATTGCTATGGCTGAAATCAGAAATACAATTCCCATGACGGCAACAATACCTCCCAGAATCCTGGCAATTACTTTAACGGATGGAACAAGGAGTAATAAACCGGCCAGTCCACCAAGGATAAGGATAAGGATCCAGGTGGGACTTTCCACCAGGAGATTGATGCCAGCAATTGACCCCAGGAGATTACCAGTCTGATAAGCCGCCGTACCACTAAGAATACAAACGACCACTAAAATCGGGATAAAATTCTTGTGTTTTCTCTTGGATGATTGAAATGAAATTGCCTGTCCCAGATTTAATCCCGAAGCAATGGTCAAGCGGGCAGCAGCTTCCTGCAGGGCAAGGCAGGCAATGGTTGCAAAGCTAAGCGCCCAGAGTAAGGGAAGACCGAAATCAGCTCCGGCTTTAGCAGCAGTGGTTACTGTTCCGGGACCAATAAAGGCTGCCGAAATAACCGACCAGAAAAGTATATTTAAGATTTTCCCTTTCATATGGCAATGAACAGTGGATCATACAATGTTACCATTCGTATACCTGCCCTTAAAGAATACATTTCCATTCTCCTCCCAAATGGTTTTCACCCCGTCCTCAAGTCCATCTTTATAGCTCGTTTCAATATTCAACTGCCCGTTCTCATGCCATTTAAACTGTTTGCCATGCAATTCGTCATCCTTATACCTGGCTTCAAATTTTTTGTTCCCATTCTCATGCCACATCAGGAATTTTCCTTCTCTCAAGCCCTGAATAAGATAGAACTCCGATTTCAGTTTTCCGCTGTCATACCAGAGAGTAACTTTCCCCTGCTTATTCCCATCCAGATATTCTGCTTCACAGATTTTTATCCCCTCTTCATTCCAGATTGACATCTCCCCATGCATAAGTCCATCTTTAACATGCGACTGCTCAGCCCTTTCACCGTTTTCATGATAGAAGGTATATTGTCCGGTAAAGGGCTCCTCTTCTCCTTCATGATACAGTCGTTCCTCATGCCATTCAAGGCTTACCCTATTTACTTTCCTCATTAAAAACGTATCGTGTACTTGACTTTGAGCCGGGCTGATGTTTCCTGAATCTGGAATCTTTCATACGGATCAGCTGCTATACTGTTCCAGACGAAAAAGACTTCCTTGCCGGGTTTGATGATCCAGCGAAAGCGGGACTGCCATCCCATTTTTCCGGATTTATTATCATACTGTATGTAATTGCTCAGTGTGATATCCGGACTGAAAAGAATATTCAGGTTAAGGCGATAAATAACAGCTATAAATCCCGATTCTGGTAATTGTACATTATTCCGGATCAGTTCTCCACCAATAAATAGTGGCACCATTACTTTATACCCTGCTTTCAGCTTAACTTCCTTCCGGGTTCCATTGTAAAAATCTCCGAATCGATAATCAAGTCCAGCCCAAACAGTCCGCTTCTGAGCGGAAGTCAGGGAAATGGTCTGCCAGAGGAATTTGTGTTCTCCCGCTGGAATAAATATTTCATTATAAATATTAAAACCTTCCTCAAGGAATTCAAAAGTGTGAGCAATATTATACATAAGTCCATCCCCGGAGAAAAATCTTAATTGAAATGGAGTACCGAATATCTCACGGGTAAGTAAATCATTCCCGAAATCAGTGATGTAATCCATCCTGAGGCCGGTTAATACCTGCATGATACCCCATCTTTCAGGTCTTGGACCAACCGTAATCTCCCCATAGGTTTGCCGTACACCGGGCCGGGGAACAAATCCTATGCCGGCAATGAAGTTTTCCTGGATCTGCATATGCCCGATCCGAAAAAAAAGCAAATCATTGGGATACACCAACTCAATACCATAGGCCATATCTCTATTGCTCCCACTGGATTCACTCGCATGGTTTGATGTTATTGATTTCAAACCATACATATTCAAACTAATATTTTTGTTTCCGCGGAAGCGGGAACTTCCAAGTTTCACATCAAAGCCGGCAACAAAATTGGAGGTATCATACAATGCATTTCCATAAGTGCTTATAAAACCGACATTGGACTGGTCACCGAAATTGCGGCTGACCCTGGTAACGGCAAAATGAGAGTTACTCCAGCCTTTCCTCTCATCTTTCATATACATTGCACCGATATTCCATTTTCCCGCCTGTCCGGTAATCTTGGTACCATAGAGTAAGGGAATCGGGGTCCCCAGTGAATCCAATCCAATCCTCCTTGAAAAGAATGGGATCAATTGGGTATTCCACTGATTTGCCCGGTCTCCGTTTATCCCAAAATTGAAATAATTAGCTCCGTCCAGGAAGAAATCCCTTTTCTCAGGATAAAACAAATTAAATCTTGTGAGGTTGATTGCCCTGTCATCCACCTCAGTCTGGGCAAAATCAGTGTTCACGGTGAGAGCAGCTTTGAGGTTGGAAGTAATCTGGTAATAAGCATCAAATCCGGCATCAAGAACCGGGTTCGTTTTTCCATCCTCCCGCTT
>JAUUZM010000094.1 GCA_030589965.1 Bacteroides sp. | reverse complement strand
TCTTCCTCACTGACTTTTTCACCACGACCTAAAAGCTCAACCTGGGAATAAACATGGGATGTGTGTTCTACATTATGAAAGAAAAGATCTTCGGGGAGCTCCTTATTAAGTTTTTCAAGTACTGCTTCTTCAAGGTCAAGCAATCGAAGAAGCTGGATCTGAATATTGAATTTTTCATTAGGGGTAATTCTATCCGCTTCAGAAAAGACAGGATTCAAACCATTGACAAAAAACATGGCAATGTCTCCCTTGTATTTCACAGGCATTTTACCTCTGAACTCACACTGGAAAAAATCTTTAATCAGTTTGTAGGTAGTGGCAGAAATATTCACTTTCCCGATTTCCCCGGAAGATTCCATCCGGCTCGCGGTATTGACCGAATCACCCCAGATATCGTAACTGTATTTTTTTTGTCCAACTACTCCTGCGATTACAGATCCGGTATGTATTCCGATGCGAAGATCCCATATATCGGATTTGGATTCCTTTAATTTCTTCATGTATTGCTGCATTTCCAGTGCAGCCAGGACGACATCGACAGGGTTGGTACGGTTCTTTATGGGGATCCCGCCGGCGGCCATGTAGGCATCACCAATGGTTTTAATTTTTTCGATATTATATTTTTCGACCACGGAATCAAAATGATAATAAAACTTGTCCAGTTGATCGATTAGTTTGTCCGGATTCATTTCTTCGGCAATCTTCGTAAAACCCTGGATATCGGCAAACAGGACAGTGCACATCTTGAATTTGCTGGAACTTGCCTTTCCACCGGCCTTTAATTCATCTGCTGTTTTTTTTGGAAGGATATTAGCCAGCAGGTCATCCACCTTGTCTTTTTCCTTAATCAGGGATTCTGTTCTTTCCTGGACGACTTCTTCCAGGTGGAATTGACCTTTAATCTTTTGAAGATTTGTCCATTTTTGCAATAACCAGATCAGGAACATGATCAGCAATGAGTAAAATAGAAAAGCATACCAGGCAGCATAAATAGGTGCTTTTATTCTGAAATGAAAAGTATCGGTTTCAGAAGAGGATCCAAAGATATCCTGGCTACGTACCCTGAACTCATAGCTCCCTCTTTTCAGTCCATCGAACTCAACAAAATGATTATCATTCCATTCAGACCATTCATCTTTAACTCCGGTCAGCAAATACTGGTATAGGGGCTTGGATTCACAATTATAATCGCTTGATAAAAACTCAAACCGTATACTGTTTTTGGCAAAAGGGATCCTATTTTGGTCCTCTACTCCTCCAGAAAAGACTTTTGTAATATAGGTATGCGAAAGGGATTCTGTACTTATTTTTATAGATGCATCATATAAAAAAATCCCCTTATCTGTTCCCATCCATAGTATCCCTTCCGGTTCTGCATAATAACAGTTGATGATCCTGTTATTCAACCTGCGATAAAAAAGGGACTGGAAATCGATGCTACCTGATAGAGATTGACTGGCAAGCCAGGTATCACTTTGTCCGGCATCTGAATGTTCAATATCCATCCAAAGGTTTTTCTCCGGGTCCTCTTCCAAGCTTGACACACGGTATGATCCGGTTTTAAATGGGAAGTTTAAAATCGTGTCAGGGGAGAATCGTTGGGATTCAGGGTCAAATTCCAACAAGCCATTCAGGGTTGAAAAATAGAGTTTTTCAGAGGTTTTGATCAGGGGGATAAAAGATCCCTCAGGAGAATTAAGTTGACTACTGGTATAACTTTGGAATGACAGGTTTCCAGGATTGCTGAAGGATTTACTGGAACGAAACAATGATCCGGTACGGGAGGTGAGCCACAGCATTTTATCCGGTGAAAGTTCAATATTATCAATACTGATACCTGGAAGGCCTAAAATCCTGATTTCACTCCAATCCGTCGTTTTAAAGATCCTGAGTCCGGCGTCAGTCCCAGCAAGTAAAATATTCTGATCAGCAATATATAAGAGGCAGTTTACCGATCCGGAGAATACCAGTCTTGAATTATCATCAATCAGCTCAAATAGTCCGGCACTGCTGCCGGCAAGAATACCGGTAGGGGTCGATTCCAGACAGCGGCAGTCCGAATTAATTCCTTCGATTTTTTGGAAAACAGCATTTGGATTATCGGAGCTGAGGAACGTCTTTGATGGACGAAGCCTGAATAATCCATGACTGGTAGCTGCATAAAGAACACCCTCAATTCTTAAAATATCTTTAGTATTTCCCTGGAGACCATTTTCCCTGGTATAAAAACTAAATGCAGAAGGGATTTCAATCCGGCTGATAGCATGCTCATGTAGTACCCAGAGATTATTCGCCTTATCTGTCAGAAGTTGTATAGCCTCATTGCTGTAAAGTCCGTCCTGCATATTTATCCTTCCGTATACGCTGCCTTCGGTATCCAGCAGAATAATACCTCCTGTGTTTGATCCCAGTGCCAGCATTCCATTGTTCAGCCAGGAAGCTGAGCGGTAGCTATGTTTGCTTAAGAAACTTTTGGCCTGAATCAGTGGAGTGGAATTTTTACCATCCCTGACTAAAATAAGCTTGTTCTCCGATGCGTTTACATAAAGGACTTTATCGGGAAGATGGAGGAAATCGCTTAGCTGTACCAATTCCCCCGGTAAATCGAGATCATGAATTTGATCTCCTTCATAGGAATAGTATCTGTTATCTTCAGTACCCAGGAGGATGCCTTCCCCGGAAGGGAAAATTCGCAAAATCTTAGTCTGGGTAGAGATTTCTGATAGTATATTGAAACTTTTTTGAAAAAGTCCAGTAGAAGTCAAAATAAAAAGGTTCTCATTTTGGGAGAGCACCTGCAGAATATTGCCTGAAAGTTTATTATCCCCGGAAGGGAACAGAGGTTCGGGAAACTCAAACTCATTTTTATGAGTGGGAGGGAGTATGAAGAGTTGGTTCTTTGAATAAGCAATTATGTCGTCCAGGTGCCTGAGCAAATGGATGTCGCCATTGGCAGGTATATGCTTCCAGCTCTGACTGTTATACCTGAGAATCCCGTTTCTGGCGCCGATATAAATGAAGTCATCACTGCCCTGAACTATAGAATTGAAATGATTTAAATGGGTGTATGTGCCGGGAAGACAGGTCTGAATGATGGGTAGTCCAGATTCTTGAAAATGAGAAGCTAACGAATCAATGCCCAGGGAAATACAGCAGAGAAAAGCTAAAAAAATGAAAACAAATCTTCTCAAGATGTGAAGAAAATTCATAACTTGTGAATCTGAACATTTGGGCAATTGGCTCAAAATAAACAAATTTATAAATTAATATCCTTAATTAAGAATATATCATAATTATGGAACAGAAAACAAAAAAACCTATTCTTGTTACCTGGGATTTCAGCGAGAAATCCGGATATGCACTGGAGCACGCGGTGAATGTAGCCAAGCATTTAAATACCAATGTAACCCTGATCCATATAGTTAAAAAGGATCAGGAAATTGATGCCGCACAGGTAAAAATGGATGTCCTTGCCAATGAGACATCAAAAAAATATAATGTGAAGATCGATACGGTTGTTCCGGTAGGTACGATTTTTACAACTATTTCAGAGGTTGCAACAGATATCCATGCAGAGATGGTCATTATGGGAACCCACGGGATGAAGGGTATGCAGAAACTGATCGGAAGCTGGGCACTAAAAGTGATAGCAGGATCCAAGGTTCCTTTCATTGTGGTTCAGGGGGCCCCATCTTCACACGGATTTGAAAAAATTGTATTTCCCATTGATTTCAGAAGTGAAAACAAAGAAAAGATCAACTGGATCTATTACATAGCCAGGTTATATAATTCCACCTTCTATATTATGAAGGACAAAGTGACCGACAAGAAGTTCAGGAAGGGGGTTAACTCCAATCTTATTTTCACGGAAAAGTTCCTGAGAAGTAATGAAATACCCTATGAGATTCATACCTCTCCGGGGAAAAAGGATTTTACCCATGAAACCATCGATTTTGCCCACGAGATCAACGCCGATCTGCTGCTGATTATGACCACAAAGAACATCACGGCGGCTGATTATATAATGGGTGCCAATGAACAGGTGATCATATCCAATAAATTCGAGATCCCGGTTATGTGCATTAATCCACGTCCGGGGAAACTTGCCGGAGGATTCAGTGCAGGGGGTGGATGATCTGTTTTAAAAATTTACAAAACCGCAAAGTTTCCGCATTGGTCTTTGCGGTTTTTTTATGGTAGTATCGGAGGGGCCGGAAATTCTGAAGGATCGGAAAAAGTTTGTGAGATTGAGTTTAACCCTGTCATTTTTAAATTATGAGAGAACTGATATTTGCTACACATAATGAGCATAAGTCCATTGAAATACAGGCCATCCTGGAGGATAGCTACCGTATTTTGAACCTTGATCAAGTGGGACTATCTGAAGATATACCTGAGGACCAGGATACCCTTGACGGGAATGCCCTGCAAAAGGCCAGGTATGTTGAGGAGAAACTGGGGGTGGATTGTTTTGCAGACGATACCGGATTGGAAGTGGATGCCCTGGGAGGAGAACCCGGAGTATATTCTGCACGGTATGCCGAGCTGAGTAATGAGAGAAATAATGGACAGGATGCTTCGGAAGCCAATATTATTAAATTGCTTAGGCAAATGGAAGGAAAGAGCGATAGAAAAGCCAGGTTCAGAACGGTCATTGCCCTTGTAATTGGAGGAAAGCAATTTACGTTTGAAGGTGTTGTTGAAGGAAGCATATTAGAAAAAAAACGCGGGGAAGAGGGCTTTGGGTATGATCCAGTGTTTTTGCCGGATGGTTACAATGAAACTTTCGCCGAAATGCCTCTTTCGCTTAAAAACACGATCAGCCACAGGGCCAGGGCTGTTAATCAGCTGGCAGATTTTCTCAGGACTTATCTTACCACTTGAAAGAATTTGGGGATATTATAAAATAAGTCACAGTTTTCTTCGTATTTATATACAGACAGAAGAATGATTGTAAAAAGGTACATAGGGAAGGATATTAAGAAGGCCATAATAATACTCTGGCTTGCTGCTGCGGTCCCATCTATATTTGCCCAGGCGGGACTGGGAGAATGGAAGACGCATTTACCCTACAAACAGTGCATGCAGATTACCGAGGCTGGAAGCAGGATATACTGTGGAACACAAAGCGGATTATTCTATTTTGACAGAGAGTTCAACACGGTTAATGTAATTACCAAAAGCAATGGACTGTCTGATCTCGAGATCAATGCCATAAATTATTCGGTGACAAGGGGAAGCCTAATTATTGGATATGCCAATACCAATATTGATATCCTTGAGGGGAATGAAATTTTCAATATCCCGGATATTAAAAGAAAGCAAATCACCGGTAATAAAATCATAAATAATATTCTGATTCTTGAAGACCTGGCGTATTTATCCTGTGGATTTGGGATTGTTGTTGTGAATTTGGAGAAAAAGGAGATTAAGGACACTTACCTGATTGGTGACAATGGAGGATTCATAAATGTTTTTGATATGGCTTCGGATGAAGGAAACCTTTATGCAGCTACTGAGTCTGGGATCTTAATGGCGGATATTAATAATCCAAACCTGGTGGACTTTAACAACTGGTCAAGGATTACTGATGTGCCCAATGCGAATAAAAAATTCAGTACGATTTGCTGGACTGGAGAGAGATTGTATGCTGCTCAGAGCAATGATGATGGCAGCGGTGACACCCTGTATTATAAGGAAAATGAGATCTGGGAGGTTTTTCCAACAAAAGAATACTCTGGGATAAAGAGGGTTAGGGAGAAATCCGGACAACTTTTTGTCATAACAAATTTCATTACCACTGTCTACAATGCTCAATATTACGACATACGAAGTGAGTGGACTATTTCTCCAAATCATGGTATTTATGATGAATCTGGCGTTCTGTGGATAGCAGACAGAGTTAAAGGATTATATCGTAGTCCCTCTAAAGGAGAAATGGAAGCCATCGCACCCAACGGTCCTCTGAGCCGTTCAGTTTATTCAGTTGCAATAGATAAGGACAGGTTATATACCGTACCGGGAAATGTAAATTCAAGTTGGGACAACACATGGACTCCAGCCGATCTGAGTGTTTTGTATGGAAATTTCTGGGAGGGAACAAGTACACCTGAGTATAAGGATCTTATTGATGTGGCAATTGATGCCTCAGATAACACCCATGTATTCGCAGCCTCCTGGGGGTTCGGATTACTTGAATACAGGCATGGAGAATTGATTGAGTTATATGACAATTCCAACAGTAGTTTACAGACCCTACCCATCGGAGATGTTTATTATCGTCTGGGTGGCTGCGTTCAAGATAATGAAAACAACCTCTGGATCAGTAATTCTGGAGTCCCCGAACCAGTATCGGTCCGGAAAGCAGATGGGAGCTGGAAAAGTTTCACACTGGATGGGAAATTAAAAGTAAGTTTCCTTGGAAAAATCATCAATACACAGATGGATCATAAATGGATTATTTGTCCAAAGGGAAACGGTCTGTTTGCGTTTGACGTAAATCGGACAATTGATGATATTTCAGATGATCGCTACGAAAAATTCAGCGTACGGGAAAGCAGCGGAAAAATTATTACCGATGATGTCTATTCTATGGCCGAGGATCGTGACGGCAATATCTGGATTGGTACCGATAAAGGAGTGGTCGTATATTACAGTCCATCCCGTGTTTTCGATGATAATTTATTCTACGGGCAGCAGATCATTGTACCCAGGAATGACGGAACCGGCCTTGCGGATATTCTTTTAGGAACGGAAAGAGTAACCGCGATCGCTGTAGATGGAGCAAACAGGAAATGGCTTGGGACTGAGAAATCGGGTGTATTCCTGGTCTCTTCGGACGGACTTGAGGAAATCCACCACTTCACCGATGAGAACAGTCCATTGCTATCCAAAACCATCACAGACATTGCCATAAACGGAGAAAATGGGATTGTCTATATTGGAACCAGTGCCGGACTAATTTCCTTCAAAGGAAAGGCTATTGAAGGCCGGGAAAATTATAGCGGGGTTTACGTATATCCCAACCCTGTCCGTCATGATTTTGAGGGGGAGATTGTTATTACCGGACTGGTAGGAAATGTGAATGTCAAAATTACCGATATTGCCGGAAACATAGTATTCGAAACCACGGCACTCGGTGGTCAGGCCATCTGGGACGGGCGTAGCTTCTCAGGTGATCGGGTCCGGACGGGAGTTTACATGATTTTCTCTACCGATGAGGAGGGAACCAAAACCAATGTTACCAAGCTGCTGGTAATTAACTAATCGCCCACCCCAAAAAAATTATTGCTTCTGCCAATGCTATACTTCATTGCATTTTGCATGGTACATTTTGAAGGCTTCCCTTTTGTTAATAACACATTCTCAAAGACATCCAATATTTATATACATTGTGATTCCTGAAACATTGGTAATCTAAACTTGTTGTCGGTATAAGTATCGATAGGGTATATCAACGATGATACATAAGGTAAAAGGGGTCGTACTTCATCATATAAAATACAAGGAAAGTAGTGCGATTATTTATGTATATACAGACTTGTACGGGAGACAGGCTTACCTTGTAAATAATATCAGGGGAAGAAGATCCAGGTTTTCAGGAAATCTCCTGCAATCCCTTACATTGCTTGAAATTGAGGCATATCACAAGGAGGGCAAAGATTTGCAACGGGTAAAGGAAATCAGCAATTATATTCCATATCGGACCATTCCTTTTGATATGCACAAGAATAGCCAGACTCTATTTCTGGCCGAGATTCTTTATAAAGTATTGCGGGAAGAAGATCCTAATACGGAACTTTTTGGTTTCCTTGAAAACAGTCTTCAGCTGCTTGATGTCTCTCAGGAAAACATGACAAATTTTCATTTATTATTCCTGGTACAGCTTACAAAATATCTTGGATTTTATCCTGAGAATAATTTTGGAGAGGATAGGAGAGGATTTGATATGAGAAATGGTGAATTCAGCAATGGTTCAGGCATTCACCCTGACTACTTCGATAAAAAGAGTGCAGTGTTGATGAATAAATTGTTGAAATGCAGTTTTGCCGGACTGTCAGAAATGACAGTCTTACAGGAAGATAGACAGAAATTTCTGGAAAATATTCTGGATTATTTCAGACTTCACATGTATGGTTTTGGGACTGTGAAATCTCTGGCTGTTTTGCAGGAGATTTACAGGGAGGAGACAAATTAATAGAAGAATATTAAAATTGTTAAAATGTTAGATAACCTTTTTTTGTATCTCTCGTTAAACAAAGATAATTTTCAGATTTTAAAGGCATTCATTATCAGTTAAATATAACAAAGAATACAGGGCGGATTATAATTCTCCCTCAAATGGCCCGGAAATCGAATCTGGAAGTGCAACCAGAAGGTCAAAAAAAGGGTCATAATATTGGTTTGCAATTAAGTATGGTGCATTAACCCCTTCGGGAGGTTTTTGGACCTAGTAAAATATTTCATGAGTTCCGCTGATCTAAAAAAAAAAGAACAACAGATCGGACGGAAATTCTATTGTTTGTAAACGAAGCTTATAACTGATCACACATAAACCTGACATATCATACTTCCTTCTGAAACCCGTAATGGTGTTCAGGAAACTTATTTCGAGGGGAAGCCGGCTCCGCACTTTCATGATGCGTATGGTCATCGTGTTCCTGATCCTCTTTGCAGGCCATTCATCCACCGGCCAGATCTGGAATGAGGATTTTGAGCTTGATGCTGTTGGAGCTACATCTGGACAAGGAACTCCACCACGTTGGACATCAACACCTCCCGGGGGAATGCTGGGCTGGTTTGAAGTTGTTGATAATAGTAACAAAGAGTTTGAAGGAAATTATTTAACTGCCGCCGGTGTATGGGAATCAGAATTCATAGACATCAGTTCATCCGGTAAAGTCTATATTTCAGTTGATATTAAGGGAACCGCCGGTCTTGATGATGGACGTGACAGCATTAATCTCTATTATCAGATTAACAACGGACCAGAAGTTCAGTGGCATAAGGAAACGGCAGTTTTCAGCCTGGTATACAAAACAGTCTCGGTAGTGAACCTGACCGGGGATAGCATTAAGGTAATCATCAGGATGAGAAATGGAGACACTGATGAATCGCATTTTATCGACAATATCATTGTTGATGCACAGCCCACCATTTATTCAATTAATAGTGGAGACTGGAATGATCAGGCCAATTGGTCCTATTCCAGATCCGGCGGGTCATGCTCATGCACACCCGACGGTCTAAAGACAGTAGTGATTCAATCTCACCAGATAGATTTAAACGTTAGTGGCGATGCAGCGGAACTGATCATTGAAAACGGAGGCACACTAAGCTGGAAGAGCAATGACCTGGATCTTGAAATCTGGAATGGCGGCGGCCTGGAAGTACAATCTGGTGGAATACTGACCAGAGATGATAAAACAGGCGCCCATCTGATATTTGAACATACATGGAAGGATTTTTATCTTATTGCAGATGATTCCATTAGTATCTCCTCAATTGAGCTTGGCAATTTCCAGGGAGGCCTGACCATATCAGGATCATCCGATATATATCTTGCAGATAATTTTTATATCACGGGAGATGGAGATCAATTCTGGGCCGACCAAATCCCATTTCAAAATTGGCTGCCTGAAATATCAGTAGAAAATAACCTTACCGGAACCCTTAATTTAGGGAATA
>JAUUZM010000232.1 GCA_030589965.1 Bacteroides sp. | reverse complement strand
GGCCAGTGAAATCCAGGCCCTGCCGGTAAACTCAATTGATGAATTATTAAGATATGTTCCATTTATGGAGGTGCAGTCCCGTGGACCATTCGGTGCACAGTCCGACATACTAATGAGGGGATCCACCTTTAACCAGGTACTGGTGCTGATTGATGGAATGCGGATCAATGATCCGCTCACCGGACATTTCAATAGTAATATACCTGTATCTCTCACGGAAATATCAAGAATCGAAGTTTACAGGGGAACAGCAAGTACAATTTATGGTCCGGATGCCGTAGGCGGAGTAGTAAATATTATCACTAAGACGTTTGAGGGTGACAATAAGCGGGTGGACCAGTTGGATGGGAAGGTTGAATTCTGGTATGGACAGAATAATTTGAAGAAAAGTAATTCCGGAATATATTTCAGGAAAGGCAGGTGGAAGGCAGGGGCTGGAATAAATTACAGTGAATCGCTGGGGCATAAACTGGAGCCGGATACCCTTCGCGGGGATTTTAGGGTTATTACGCCCTCTCTTTCTTTATCAGTCGAAATAACTGAGAATATCCAGGTAGCTTATAGAACGGCGTTTGATAAACGGCTTTTCAATGCCAGGTATTTTTATACCAACAGTCCATGGGACCAGTCCAGAGAAGAAGTCAGAAAGTGGTGGAACCAGGCTCTTGTCAATTTTCAGCTTAACAAGGCCCATTCCCTTAAATTAGCTGCAGGGTACCAGTCGACCAGGGATTCATTTCTTTTTAATCCGGCATTCTCTGCAAATATTCACCGGAGCAACTTCCAAAATTACCAGGTTAATCACCTGTACGTTGGAGGAAATCGTTTTCGTTTGGCTTCAGGAATCCAGATGGATTATAAAAACATTTTTAGTAATGACAGGGGGGACAGAGAACACTGGCATGCAGGAGGATATTTGTTAGCCACCAGGGTATTCAGGGAAAAGTTTAGCCTGGGAGGAGGACTTAGACTTGACTATGATGAGATATATGGACTGGAAATTCTTCCCCAGTTAAACCTTTCTTATACATCCGGGTTATGGACTCTCAGAAGTTCTGCAGGTCGTTCTGTCAGATCTGCTGATTTTACAGAGAGATATATATCAACCGGACTTGCAGGACCTTTGAGTCCGGGACGAAACCTGGGAAATCCTAATCTTCTGGCTGAAAGAGCCTGGAGCCTGGAAGCTGGATTTGACAGAAGGATACAAGAAAGCATTCAATTCAGGGCAACAGGTTTTTACCGATTCTCAAGAGACCTGATCGACTATGTGCTTACACCGGCAGAAGAGATACCGGAAAATGACAACCTGCAACCCGGAGAACAATATTTCTACAGTCAGAATATTGGTCTGCTCAATACCGGGGGATTGGAAACAGAGGTCGCCGGACAACATTCCCTGTCAGGATCCTGGATTCTGGATTGGGCAATATCATACCAGGGATTGATGTCCAGAAGTGATTCAGCAATCGTATCAAAATATCTGTCAGTTCATTCGAGGAATCTTGTAAATGCAAGGTTTGGGGTAAGTGTCATGGGGTTTCGTATCCGAATCAGCTCTATGTATAAAAACAGGGAACCGGAAATCGTTCAGGAAATCAATCAAAACCTTTCAGATTCCTATATGCTCTTAAACGCACGGATTGATAAATACTTCTGGGACAAGCACTTGCAATTTAGTCTTCAAGTAAATAATCTGCTGAACGAGAATTACTCTGATATTATGGGTGCCAAAATGCCCGGGCGCTGGATAATGGGCGGAGTTTCCTGGAATTTTCACCGATAAATACCCCCATTTTACCGATTAAATTTGCAGGACTTGTAAATACTCCAGTAGATTTGTCATGTAATCACATTTATATTTTTTATATGGAAAGAGATAAAACTAATAAGAGAGCAGTTTTGGGAGTGATACTGGTCCTGGTGGGTATAGTTGTAATTGTAGGCAATTTAAACCTCTTCCCTCATGGAATCAGGCCTATTTTATTTTCATGGCCAACCATCCTGATGCTGATTGGACTGTTTTTCTTGATGTCAAGGGAATCCAAAGCTACTGGTTTGATTCTTCTTGTAGTTGGCGGAGTTTTCATGATACCCAGAATGGGCTTTGATGTTCCATGGGGCTGGCATGAGCTCCTATGGCCCGCTGTTCTGGTCGGTGTTGGGGCGATCCTGATAACCCGTGGATTGGGGAGGAAGAGTGAGGATGTGGGCGGAGGACCTGATTTTATTGATGAAATGTCTTTTTTTGGAGGAGGGGACAGAGTTGTCTCTTCACAAGCTTTTCGTGGAGGAAGAATAACTGCAATATTCGGAGGATCCAAGTATAATATGATGTCGGCAGAACTCGCCAAAGGAAGAAATGTAATAGATATAATGACCGTGTTTGGAGGTGCTAAGTTTATTATTCCTGAAGATTGGGAAGTAAGAATTGAAGTATTAGCCATTTTTGGAGGTTTCTCGGACAAACGGCATATTCGAAAAGAAATACCGAGAGATCCAACCAAGGAACTGATTATTAAAGGTGTGGCCATTTTTGGAGGGGGAGATATTGTAAGTTTCTAAATCCACTCACATGTCAAATCCGATACTGGAAAGAATAAAGCATATTTACATTTACTTCATCGTCTGGGTAATTATTGCGGTAATCCAGGCTTTTCTGATCATCTTTGCTACAGACCTACGGTATTATATTGCCATTGTCGACAGTCTGGTATTCAATATTGTATTTGCACTTCTTGCTGTAACGATTTGGTATCCAATTAGGTACAGTAATCCTGACGGAAAATTATCCATCCGCATTATCTTCACTTACCTGGTTGTTGGTATCCTGATAATTACCGGCTGGCTCTATCTTGGATACATGATACTTAAGGTTGTCCTGGTAGACCAGGAGGCCTACTTTACTTTCTTGAATGATTCATTTATTGCCAGACTTGCAACAGGAATACTGTACTATGGAGTTATCATGCTGATGTACCACCTGTTTATTTATGGGAAAGAGTTGGAAGCTAAAAAACTCACAGAAACCAATCTTAATTTACTGGTTAAAGAATCAGAATTGAATGTTTTGAGGTCTCAGTTGAATCCCCATTTTCTATTTAACAGTCTGAACTCAATAAGTTCCCTGACCATCTCGGATCCCGGAACCGCACGCGATATGATCATTAAGCTATCAGAATTTCTCAGGTATGCACTAAGGCATGGAGAGAGGGAGAAAACAAAACTGGCTGAGGAAATTAAAAATATCGAGCTATACCTTCAGATTGAGAAAATTCGCTTTGGAGATAAACTGGTTTTTGAAAAGGAGATTGCCGAGACATGTGTTGGGGGGTTAATCCCCAATATGATCCTGCAGCCTTTGTTCGAGAATGCTGTAAAACACGGGGTATATGAAAGCACTGAGCCGATAAATATAAAATTGACCTGTGAGGGAGTGCCTTCCGGAATGCAGATAGAAATCAGTAATAACTTCGATTCTAATCAGGTCACCCGCAAAGGAGCAGGCATCGGATTGAAGAATGTAAGAAACAGGCTGAAACTTATCTATGGACGTGATGACCTGGTCAGGGTTGATACTGGAGAGGATGTTTTCAGCGTCCGGCTAATTATTCCTCAAAACATAAAACTATGATTAAAACCATAATTGTTGAAGATGAAAAACTGGCCCGTGATCTTTTGAAGGATTACCTGGGTAAGCATGAGGATTTCGAGATAATTGGAGAATATGAGGATGGGTTCAGTGGATTGAAGGCAATAAATGAACTCAAACCCGACCTGGTTTTTCTCGATATTCAAATGCCAAAACTTACTGGTTTTGAGATGCTGGAAATTCTGGAACATCATCCCGCAATCATTTTTACCACTGCCTACGATCAGTATGCTCTGAAGGCCTTTGAACATAATGCCCTCGATTATCTGCTCAAACCTTATTCTTCAGAACGCTTTGATGAAGCCCTGGTGAAAGCACGCGAACGTATTCAGTCCGGCGAAGAAGCAAAATCGATTAATAAACTGGTAGAGCAACGCGATGCTCAGGAAGATCCTATTCACAGGGTAGTGGTCAAATCCCGCTCCAAAATTCATGTAATCCCTGTAGAAACAATTACATACCTGGAAGCCCAGGATGATTATGTAATGATCTATACCCACGATTCAAAGCACTTGAAACAGAAAACAATGAAGTACTTTGAATCTCATCTACCTGATGAGGATTTTGTTAGAATCCACCGCTCATATATTGCCAGGATCTCCGAGATCGCCCAGATGCAATTGTATGAGAAGGAATCTTATATTGTTATCCTGAAAAATGGAATCAAATTACCCGTGAGTAAAACCGGACTCCCAAAACTGAAATCTAAACTGGATTTCTAGTTTTTCTATTCATAGTTTGTATCCAGGATTTGTTTGGTTAATTTTGATGCCATGAAACCAACCTTATTAATCCTGGCCGCAGGGATGGGAAGCCGTTACGGCAGTCTGAAACAAATTGATGCAATAGGCCCTTCCGGGGAAGCAATAATAGATTATTCCATTTATGATGCCATACGAGCAGGGTTTGAGAAAGTCACGTTCATAATACGGAAGAGTATTGAGAAGGATTTCAGGAAGGTATTCGATGAGAAGTTGAAGGGTAAAATCGAAACAGAGTATGTTTTCCAGGAACTGGATATGGTACCGGCTGGTACTAGTTTTTCACCAGATCGTGAAAAGCCCTGGGGAACCGCCCATGCAGTCTGGGTCGCAAAGGATTATGTCAAAGAACCCTTTGTTGTGATTAATGCAGATGATTTTTATGGTCCGGGAAGTTACCAGGCTATGGCGGACTATCTAACAGGAGAAGGCAGCGGGAGTAAATCAAAGTACTGTATGATGGGATATGAGGTCAGGCATACACTTTCTGATTTCGGATCTGTTTCCCGTGGAGTATGTGAGTCAGGGGATGAGGACTTGCTTTCTTCGGTTGTAGAAAGAACAAGGATAGAAAAGGATGGGGAATCCATCTATTATATTGATGAGAAGGAAAAACATATTCCCATGCATGGGAAAGAACTGGTGTCTATGAATATTTTTGGATTTACACCCGGGATTTTCGATTACATTGAAAGCACTTTCATTGATTTTATTAGCGCAAATTCGGATAACCTCAAATCTGAAATCTATATCCCTACCGTGGTTAATGACTTGATCGCCAGGAAGGAGGCAAGTGTTAAGATCCTGCCCGCAGTTGACCGATGGTTCGGGGTGACTTATAAGGAAGATAAACCTCTTGCCATTGAAAATATCAAAGACCTGATCAGCCAGGGGGTATATCCTGATAATTTGTGGACTGATAAATAATAGAAAAATGGCAGGTCTTTTTAGTAAAAAATCCCGTAAAGGAAAATTTCAATTCGTCGATCTTGAGGGTCTGTCTCTCCAGGAAGGTGATACTGTGATGTCTCTCAGGTACGACCTGGGTGAATGCAGAATAAAAAATACAGAACAGGGTATGGTATATGAATCCATGGCAAACGGTGAACAGGTACTCTATGTCAAAATGATCGACGCCGCTACGGGTTTTCAGAAAGTGAAAAAACTGGAATCCTGATGCGTACCCCCCT
>JAUUZM010000096.1 GCA_030589965.1 Bacteroides sp. | reverse complement strand
TAATAACAGCAATTATGCTCTTGGCGGTTACTGCATTCGGCCAGCGAAATTCAAGAGAAAAGGCCAGGCCTGAAACGCAGAATCACAAGAGTGAAGCAAGCACAAGACGGTCTTCAGAGAGAACTCCACAGACGACGAAAGCTCAGACAAGCCATGAGGTGAGACGAGCAACGGCGAGCAGCAACAAGCGAACCACCAGTATGAATCGTTCCCGAGCGGTTAATACGAATCGAAAACCGAGCGGTATGGTTCGAACGAATAATGGTCAGGGTAAGCAGAAACCTAGCGGTACGGTTCGGACGAATAATGGAAAGGGTAAGCAGAAACCTAGCGGTACAGTTCGGACGAATAATGGAAAGGGTAAGCAGAAACCTAGCGGTACAGTTCGGACGAATAATGGAAAGGGTAAGCAGAAACCTAGCGGTAAAGTTGGTACCTATAAGGGTAATAAGAGAAATGCTGAAAATCGCAGGCATTATACCACACCGAACAGGAAACCAGTCCGCCAGGCACATGCAGTACAGACGCGCTATACCCCTGTTAAATACAAACAAGTACATCATCATTACAAGGTCCCAAACAGGGTTAATGTAGTATGGACTCACAATATGTACAGGGATTACAGGAGGATGTACCCCGATTATCATTACTGGTATTATCCAACAGGATACAGGATTGTAACGGTACCTTACTATAACTCACACTTCCATATTGGTGAGGTTAGGAATGTATACGGAAGAATACACGAAGTATGGTATTCCTGGTCAACAGATGAATACTACCTCTATTTCGGTTCTGCCTATCCATATCAGGATTTCACAGTTATCCTTGAAGGCAGGGAAGCAAGAAGGTTTAGCAGACATCCTGAGGCATACTTCAGAGGTAACTATATCTGGGCAACCGGACTGCTAAGCAATTTTGATGGGAAACCGGAGATGATGGTAAGACGGAAAAGCCAGATCCATCTTTATTAGAGTATTTGACCTCCTCCCCTGAAGTATAAATGCAAGAAACCCCGGCATATTGTCGGGGTTTCTTATGCTTACAACTTGCTTGCAGCCTTATCATCGAGGAACCATTTCAGGATTCCATGGGCAGGATTGATACAGGATGCCGGAAATTGTCTGTCTGAGGACCCTTTTCCAATGATTTTTTCCAGGGTGATTGCCTTATCTTCTCCGGTAACCAGGAAAAATACCTGTTTTGCATTATTAATAACATTACCTGTCAGAGTAATCCTGGCCTGTCCGGTTTCAGGATGGTATGCAATGGCACAAATTTCTTCCGAGGAAAGAAGATTCATCTGGTTGGGAAATATAGAGGCTGTATGTCCATCACCGCCCATTCCCAGAAGAATCAGATCAAAGACCGGAAACTTATTTTCCTGAGGTAATTGCATGCTGAGAAGAGAGCTGTAACGTTTTGCTTCTTCTTTTGGATCATTCTCTCCCTTCATCCGAAAAATATTCCCTGGTGAGATCTGGAGTTTGCGAAGCAGGGTTTCATTTGTCATACGGTAATTGCTCTCGGCACTTTCAGGTGGAACACATCGCTCATCTACCCAGAAGAAGTTTACTTTCTCCCAGGTTTTCCTGTGGAAATTCTCCCTTGATGCTGCCAATTGCTTGAAAAGAATGCCTGGTGTACTTCCTCCCGAGAGGGCAATATTGAATGCCTTCTTAGTATTTGTGACGGACCTTACCATTTCCAGTATCATTCCAGCAAGTTCACCTGCCAGTTCTTCTCTCGTCTTAAATATTATGATATTATAATTCACAATACTTTCCGTCGTCTGCAAGATTTTTGCTGGGATACCTCCAGGTCAGTCCCTCACTAAACAGTTCATCCGCTTCCTTGGGTCCCCAGGTACCTGCCGGATAACCGTAAAGTTCCTTATCCGGATTTTTTTTCCAGTATTGAAGAATGGGATCCACAAAACGCCAGGCTGATTCCACGGCATCCCCCCTGGCATACAGGGTTGAATCGCCCAACATACAATCTAACAGCAGTCTTTCATAGGCGGCTGGAAGATATACTTCTGAAAGACTTGAATAATGAAAATCCATATTTACATTCTGGACATCGTATCCTGCGCCTGGGACTTTCATGCCGAATTTCATGAGAAGTCCCTCGTCAGGCTGAATTCTTATAATCAATTGATTATTCTCTGATGAGTGATCGCCATGAGAAAAAATATGATGAGGAGAGCCCTGAAAATGCACGATAATTTCTGTGACCCTGATCGGGAGACGTTTTCCGGTTCGGGCAAAGAATGGTACATCCTTCCACCTCCAATTATCAATATAGAATTTTAGTCCGGTGTAAGTCTCAGTCCTGCTGTTGGGATCCACACCCGTTTCTTCCCTGTACCCTGTCATTGATTCTCCCCTGACAACAGAAGATGTATACTGTCCCCTGACTACATCTTTTTCTATTGCCTCTGTACTCATAGGACGAATTGAATCCAGCACCTTAACCATCTCATTACGAATAGATACAGAGTTTGCCCAGACAGGTGGTTCCATAGCCACCAAGGCAACCAGCTGGAGAATATGATTTTGAAGCATATCTCTTAGGGCGCCTGAACCCTCGTAATAACCACCCCTATCTCCCACTCCAATAGCTTCGGATGCCGTGATCTCAACATGGCTCACAAAATTACGGTTCCAGATGGGTTCAAAAATGCCGTTCGAAAAACGGGTAACCATAATATTCTGTACCGTTTCCTTACCCAGGTAATGGTCGATCCTGTAGATCTGGTCTTCCTTGAAAACCTTCCTTAACTGTATGTTTAATTCCTTACTTGATTCCAGATCATATCCGAAAGGTTTTTCGACTACTATCCTTTTCCAACCATCGTCTTCAGTTGTAAGTTCCTGTTTGGCAAGACTATTGGCAATTGGAGTATATAGGCTTGGAGGTGTGGCAAGGTAAAAGATCATATTCCTTCCGGTACCAAGAGCCATATCAAGCTTCTCCAATTTCTGTTTCACAAGTGAATATGAATCCGGATCTGAAGTATCAAGGGATGTGTAGAACAATTTCTGAACAAATAATACTGCTTTTTCCGGACTATCACCGGGAGGAGTCGCTGAATGGGATTTCAGGGCAGCTGTCATCTGCTCCCTGAATATCTCATCCGTATAGGGTTTTCTGCCGGCTCCAAGAACAGCGAACTCTTCAGGTAACAGGTTCTGCAAATAAAGATCGTAGAGTGCCGGGATTAACTTCCTTCTTGTCAGGTCACCTGAAGCGCCGAATATGCACAGTATATGTGGTTCTGATTTTTGCATTGTTAAATACGGTCAAGGACGTTCTGAACCTTTACTGTAATGGCTTCAGCAATTTCCTCAATCCCGTCCCCCAGGAGTTTACTCATGGTATATTGTGGGTTCATGGCAAAAACTTCACTCCCTTCATCTGTCTTCTGTACAATAAAATTACAGGGCAACAGGGCCCCAATTTTATCATCCAGCTCAAGAGCCTGGTGAGCATAATGAGGATTACATGCCCCAAGAATTATATATGGCCTGAAATCCAGGTCAAGCTTCTTCTTAAAAGTTTCCTTGACATCAATCTCGGTAATTACTCCAAATCCTTCCTTTTGCAGTTCTTCAGTTACTTTTTCAACAGCCTCAGCGAAACCGAGGCTGGTTTTTTTTCCAATGTAGTATGACATAGTTGATAATTAATCTAATTATATAGATACGAATATACAAATACTTTAGATGGGATGCTAATCAAAATCTGATGAGTTGGGGCTTACTGGTTAACTCCCCCATCGACTACATCAGAAGTAGCAATAGTACTGCTGTACTCAGCTGAATATGCGACAAAAAATCCAATTGCATTATTATTCAAATTGGTCCGGATATTTGCCGGAGGGCCACTGAACAGTGGTGTCTGCGGAAATATCTGACTCTGGGCCTCTATTACGTAATAGTAATAATCTTCGGTAATCCCGTTGATTTCAAAAGTTATTGTATCTCCAATCTCAACTATTTCATCGGGTTTTTCATTACTGAGAAATTGGGAAGTTATTCCATGGGTATAATTTCCATTGAAAAATTCATCACTCTGGACGTTCATTTCAGTCAGGGTATCTGTCAGCATTATTCCATTCTTCTTAACCTTAAATGAATACCAGTCCCGTTCCGGTGAATCCCAGGCATAAACCTGCACTTCATATCCTGTGGTTCCAAAGGCATTGAAATACCTCAGGGTGATTGAATCGACCGGATTTACCCTTCTCAGTTCAGAAGAAGCAGAATATTCTTCCATTAGGCCATCCCCGTCAATATCCAGATCACTAATGTTCAGGGTATACGTTTTACCGGGGATTCCATAAAAGTCTGAATCGGTAAAATACCAACCTGGTAATGTATCGGCTTCCCTGAGGGTGTGAACCACCTCACCATCATCAAGTCTCAATGAAGCCTTTGAAACGGCAGGTGCAGGCTGGTTATGAAAATAATCACTTGTAGTGCTGAGCCTCACCCAGTGAGCCATTGTATCTGTAGTGACATAACCTTCTACAACCAAACGGGTGAAAGTAGAATCCACTTTAACCTCAATTCTCTCGGTACAATTCCAGAGTCCAGGGACCAGGATTGAGATGATTGCTAATATGACTTTCATTTTCATCATTTTCATACGCTTAAAAATGGAAGTTAAAGGTAAGTGCCGGGATAATGGAAAACAGATATGTCATCTCCGCATGTGTTACATTTGGATCATTATCATCCTGGACAAAATTTATCGTCCAGGCATTTTTCCTGGCGTATGCATTATAGGCGGACAAATTCAAATCCCAGTCCCATTTTCGGTTCGGCTTATCTTTCCCCGCAAGGGAAATTGAGAGGTCAAGCCTGTGATATTCAGGCATTCGATAGGCATTTCTGTTTGAATATACCGGGGCAATATTTCCCATGTATTCAAACCTTCCCGTTGGAAAGGTAACCGGAAGTCCTGAACTGTAAACCCAATTACCGGAAACCCATATTCTATTAGTTATTTCATAATTCAGCACGATGGCCAGATCATGTGGTTTATCATATGGTGCCGTGTATGCGTTCCCATAATTGATTTCAGGAACGATTCTCTCTGTTTTTGAATAAGTATAGCTGATCCATCCATTTAATTTACCGGAGTTCTTCCTTAGCAAGAATTCCAATCCATATGAACTCCCATCTCCAATCCTGATTTCTCCTTCCATATATGGATTCATAAGCAAAGAAGCATGGTCTCTGAAATCAATGGCATTATCCAACTTCTTATAATAAGCCTCGACAGATGCTTCCAGTCTGTCATCCCAAAGATTTCTGAAATATCCCACAGCTACCTGGTCTGAGATCTGGGGATTTATATTCGGACTGGATGGAAACCAGACATCAAGGGGTGTTCCGGCAGTGGAATTCTGCGCCAGGTGTACATACTGACGGGTACGTGAGTAGCTTGCTTTCAGGGAGGAAACATCGTTTAACATAAAGGAAGCAGCCAACCTTGGTTCAAGTCCCCCGAAAAAGTTAAAAAACTCTCCGGACTCATATACGATGGAATCTGTCGGCTTGTAATTCTCATCATAATTATAAACAGTTGCCGTACCAATATTATGAAAACTACTGTATCGAAGTCCGTATTTAAAATTCCACCTTTCACCCAGTGCTGATTCGGCTGATACATATACACCGTTTTCAAGTGCAAAATTCGATGGAAGGCTGAATTCAGTTACTAAGCTTTGTTCTCCCAGTCCCTTTGCATTCGCAGGTTCAAAATCATGGAAAGTGCTAATCACACCGAATTTAAGGGTATGCTCCGGGCTTATAAAATAATTCAGATCAGCCTTTGCAGAATAATCCTTCATCCTTGATTTCCAGTTAAAAGAATTTGCTTCTCCCTCAGGTGTACCAAGTTCATAATCATATCGGCTGTGGATAAGTGTGAAATTACTGAATAGCTTTCCCGAGAAAAGGTGATTCCATCGAAGGGAGTAGGTTTGGTTGCCAAATGCCATGCGTGCAAATACATTGCCAAATACATCTCTACCCATATATGCCGAGGCGAATAACCTGTTCTTCTCATTGAAGATGTGGTTTACCTTGGCGTTAAAATCATAGAAATACATTTGGCTGTTCCGAACATCTTCATCCTTGGCAAATGGAAGAAAAAGAAGGTCTGCATAAGTTCTTCTGCCTGCCAGCAGGAATGATGTACGATCCTTGGCTATAGGTCCCTCCAGGGTAAGCCTGCTGGAAATGGTACCAATACCTCCGGATCCGGAAAATTTTTTCATATTCCCATCCTTCATTCTTACATCAAGAAGGGATGAGAGCCTGCCTCCATAATCGGCAGGTATATCACCTTTATAAAGTTTAATATCTTTTACAGCATCATTATTAAATACTGAAAAGAAACCCATCAGGTGGGAAGCATTATATACAGTGGCTTCATCCAGTAGAATAAGGTTCTGGTCAGGATTCCCTCCTCTCACGGAAAATCCGGACCCACCCTCACTGGAAGCCTGCACTCCAGGGAGTAATTGTATAGCCTTAATGACATCAACCTCCCCCATTAGGGTGGGAATGCGTTTTATAGATTTGATCTGCAATTTGTTTACGCTCATCTCAGGCTTTCTGACATGGGCACGGGGACCTTCAGCTGATATAGTCACTTCTTTCAGCAACTGAATATCTTCTGTGAGCTCAATATTAATCATCTGGTCCTGGTTCAGATTAATAGCTTTTATGGCGGACTCATATCCTATATAGGAAAACTTTAATTGGTAGAATCCAGGGGACAGACTGACAGAATAAAAACCATATACATTTGTTACTGTACCTCTGTTAAGTTCTTCCACAACGACAGCCGCACCTATTAATTCCTCACCAGTGCTTGCGTCTTTTACATGTCCACTGATCGAATATCTCAGGTTAATCTCTTCTTCTGTATCTGAAGATGTCCCCTCTGAGGGAAATGCCGCTGACAGAATAAAAAAACTAAAGAGGGTCGTATATAGTAAAAAAGGTAGAAGTTTCATTATTTGCAAAGGGTTCTACTATCATAGACAATTACCGATCCAAAAAGTTGTCATCATGTGTAAATGAAAAGTATTCCACCGCAGGTTTTGAGTGGGTAAAATATCGCGATGAAAACTCCGGGCGTATTTAAAGGGCTTGTAATTGATCGCAAACCCAGTCACCAACTTCAGTGGTTCTTTTAGGATTCTCCCGGTTAATGTCCGCTGTTACCATTCCAGATTCAAGGGCATCTGTAACAATAGTTCTGATACTCTCAGCTGATTCAGCAAGTCCAAAATGATCCATCATCATAGCAAGGGACAGGATTGTAGCAAGAGGATTAGCAATGTCTTTACCGGCTATCTGAGGGGCAGAACCGTGTATAGGCTCAAATAAGGCTGTTCCTGATCCTACGGAGGCAGAAGGGAGCATTCCTATTGATCCGGTAATAACGGAAGCTTCATCAGTAATAATATCACCGAACATATTTTCAGTCAGAATTACATCAAAAAATGAAGGTTGCAGAATGATCTGCATGGCTGCATTATCAACAAACATAAAGTCAAGTTCAACATCCGGATAATCCGGAGCCATCTTTTGAACAGTTTCTCGCCATAGCCTGGAGGTTTCAAGAACATTTGCTTTATCCACCAAGGTCAGTTTTTTCCGGCGTTGCCGGGCGGATTCAAAAGCCATTTTGGCAATCCTTTCGATCTCCATAACCGAATAATTACAATGATCCCAGGCCTCTGTACCATCCTCGTTGCGTCCTTTCTCACCGAAATAGATACCACCCGTTAACTCACGGAATACAAGGAAATCCACACCCTTGAGTAAATGGTCTTTCAGGGGAGAAATTGGATCAAGCACCGGAAATGTTTTAACAGGGCGCAGATTTGCGAATAGACCAAGAACTTTCCGAATTTTCAGAAGTCCCTGCTCAGGCCTTACCTTGGCTGTTGGATCCAAATCGAACCTGGGATGTCCCACTGCTCCCAACAGGATAGCGTCAGCGCTAATGCACTTTTCAATGGTTTCATCAGGCAGAGGATTTCCGGTCTGATCAATTGCAGTTGCCCCTATTAATCCTTCATCAAGGATAAATTCTACATTTTCCTTTTTGGAAATGATGGGTAATAATTTGAGTGCTTGTGCGCACACTTCTGGTCCAATCCCGTCTCCGGGAAGTACAATAATCTTGAATGCCATTTTTTATAATAAACTATGAGAAATGATTTCTTTCAATAATGTTCAACATCTTTTCAGTAGCCTTTATGGCTGCTTCGTTCTGGTCCGCCTCAACGGCCTTTGTTTTAAATTCTTTGCCGCAGTATTCCCAGGTAATGACAGCTTCAGTTAAAGCGTCTGTTTTGCCTCCCGGAGGAATGGTTACAATATAATCACGGAGAATGGGTCTGTCGCGTTCAAGCTGTATGGTATAGATCTTCCAGAGAGCTTTCATAAATGCATCGTATTGTCCGTCTCCAATACTGTTCTCCTCGAAAACCTTTCCATTAATTTCAACCTTAATATTTGCCATTGGCCTTAAACCATTGGAAATCGCCAGGGCATAACTTATAATTTTAACAGGCTGAAATACATCCTCTTTCTCGAGAACATCAGATATTATATAGGGAAGGTCTTCTGTTGTAACATTCTCTTTTTTATCGCCCAGTTCAATGATTCTCTCCGTAACTTTCTTCATGGACTCTATATCAAGGTCCAGTCCAAGTTCTTCAAGGTTTTTCTTGATATTGGCCTTTCCGGAGGTCTTGCCAAGTGCATATTTCCGGGTACGTCCAAACCGCTCGGGCATGAGGTCATTATAGTATAGATTGTCCTTACTGTCTCCATCTGCATGCACTCCACAGGTCTGGGTATATACATTTTCACCGATCAGGGGTTTATTTTCAGGTACCCTTATGCCGGAAAATGATTCCACAATCCTGCTGATCTTTGTGAGTTTCGTTTCATCCAGGTTGGTTTCAATGTTTAGATGATCCTTCAGTATCCCAACAACACTTGAAAGAGGCACATTCCCAGCTCTTTCACCCAGGCCGTTCACGGTGGTATGAATGCCATGAACTCCTGCTTTGACTGCCGCATATACATTGGCAGTCGCCAGATCATAATCATTATGTGCATGGAAATCCATGTGCATATCCGGATATCTTTCGAGCATCTTACTACAGAACTCGTAGACCTCTTCGTGATTTAAAATTCCAAGTGTATCAGGAAGCATCATCCGCCTGATGTTATGGTCCTTCAGTGTATCCACAAGGAAGTAAACATAATCCGGAGAATTTTTCATTCCATTGGACCAGTCCTCCAAATAAAGATTTGATGCAATTCCTTTAGAATCAGCGTAATCAACTGCGGCAACCAAGTCGGCAAGGTGTTCCTCAGGTGTTTTCTTTAGCTGAAGATTCACATGCTTCAGAGATCCTTTAGCAAGGAGGTTTACAACCTTGGCACCTGCTTTATTGATCCAGTCCAGC
>JAUUZM010000256.1 GCA_030589965.1 Bacteroides sp. | reverse complement strand
CAGGCAGAAGGATATATTTCATGGCGGACAGGGAGCTCCACTTGTTCCTGTCGGGGACGAACTGCTGTTCGGCCAGTATGATTATTGCCTGAACCTGGGCGGATTTGCAAATATCTCTTATAAGAAGAATGGAAAACGATTGGCCAGGGACGTTTCACCGGCCAATATTATCCTTAACCAGTACGCCCGGGAACTGGACCTTCCTTTTGATAGGGATGGAAAAGCCGGGCAATCCGGAATGATCAGCATACCATTGCTGGAGGAACTAAACCGGATAGCCTATTATGCAAAGCCTGGTCCCGCTTCCCTATCCAGGGAATGGCTGGAATCTGAGTTTTCACCTTGTATTTACCCGTACAAACTCCCCGTCACAGATATTCTCAGGACCCTGTATGAACATATTTCAGTTCAGATATCCAGACAAATCAAACCAAGGTCCAAAGTCCTCCTTACAGGCGGTGGGGCCTATAATAAATTCCTTGCCGATACCCTGGCAGATCACAGCCAGTCTGATATCCAAATCCCTTCCCCCGAACTTATTGAATTCAAGGAAGCCATGGTGTTTGCTTTCCTCGGACTCCTGCGCATCAGAGAAGAGATAAATTGCTATGCTTCCGTTACGGGAGCTTCACGTGACAGCAGCTGCGGAGTAATTTATCTGCCCTGATTTAGTATATTCGCTGCATCAAAACTTGATCTGAATGGAAAATTTTATTGCCTATAATCCCACTAAGGTGCATTTTGGTAAAGATGTAGTCGGCACACTGGGAAAGACGGTAGCCGGACTGGGCAAAAGAGTCCTGCTTGTTTATGGAAAAGGATCTGTGCTCCGCAACGGGAGTTATCAGGATACCCTGGACCAACTGGATGAAGCCGGACTTGAAATCACGGAATACGGCGGTATTAAACCCAATCCGGTAATTGAAGATGCTGACGCAGCTGCCAGGCTTGGAAAGGAAAAACAGGTGGACTTAGTAGTGGCCGTGGGTGGTGGCTCAGCCATTGACACAGCAAAGGTTATAGCTGTTTGCATTGGAGAGGACTGCAAGGCCTGGGATGTGATGAAAGGCCGTGTGGATATTAAAAAGACCCTTCCCATTATTGCTGTATTGACCCTCGCAGCCACTGCCTCTGAAATGAATTCAATCGCAGTATTACAGAATGATCAGGAGAAAGAGAAATTTGGGTATCGGCACCCCAGTATGTTTCCAACTCATTCCTTCATGGATCCTACCTACTCCTGTACCGTTCCTCCGGAACACACCGGTTATGGAATAGTCGATCTTATAGCCCATGCTCTGGAAAATTATTTCGGTATGGGTGAAGCATCTCTGTCGGATCGCTTTGCAGAAGGCATAATCCTTGAAGCAATGGAAGGTGGTCCGGAACTTATGAGTAAGCTGGAAAATTATGACTTGAGAGCCAAAATCATGTGGGCAGCAAGTAATGCATTGAATGGCATCACAGCTTCAGGCAGGGCAAGTGGTGACTTCGCAAGTCACGCAATAGGGCATCAGTTATCCCTCCTTTACGATACTCCCCATGCAGCAAGTCTCTCTATAACTTTTCCTGCCTGGATGAAACACATGAAACCCAGAATCGGGCATAGATTGGAAAAACTTGGAACCCGGCTTTTTGGAGATCCTTCCATCGAAAATACCATTAAGAGATTTGAAGAGTTTTTCAAGTCGATGAACTGCCCGGTAAGACTACAGGATATTGGACTGGACCAGGCCAACTGGGAAGAAATAGTGACGCTGATGAATAAGAACAACTGCCAGGGGAAGAATCCTGAAAACTTACTTAATGATCAGGACAGGTCAGCCATTGTTGACCGTATGCTTGAACCCAATTAAAAAAGGCGCGGTCCTCACCGCGCCTTTTACCCTAATTACTAACTAAAAACACTAACCACTAAACCTATTTTAACCTAAATCTTTATTTAAAGTCTTTATTACTATAACGCAAAAATTGCGCTTTTGTTTGTGAAAAAATGTTAAATAATACTTAAAAAATCTTAAATCATTTTCCACACAGCTAAAATACGGTGGTGAACAAGATTAATTGCCTCATAAATATCCCTTTAACATTTATTTAGGACAATAGTTTAAATATCTGTTAACACCCGATTCAATGACAGAAACTTCAGAGAAAATATCCATCATCTTGCTCCTGTCTGAAAAGAATCTATTTTTGTCTGATCAATAAAAATTACAATAACATGCAAAGATTAATTAAACTCGGTTTTGTTATCGCTCTGAGTGGTCTGTTCAGTCAGAATGCAAACACCTGTACCAACTTTTTGGTTACCAGAGGCGCTTCAGTTAATGGTGCAACGATGATCACATATGCGGCGGACTCACATATATTATTCGGTGAGCTCTATTACCGCCCGGCCAAAACCTGGCCTGCAGGCACCATGGTGAAGGTTTATGAATGGGATACAGGCAAATTACTTGGTGAGATACCACAGGCCAGCGAGACCTATTCCGTGGTAGGAAATATAAATGAATACCAGGTCGCCATCGGGGAGACAACTTTTACCGGAAGGGAAGAACTGATTGATACAAGCGGTATTATTGATTACGGAAGCCTTATCTATATGACCCTCCAAAGGGCTAAAACAGCCAGAGAAGCGATTCAAACCATGGCTGACCTGGTCACAAAACATGGATATTACAGTTCGGGCGAATCTTTCTCAATTTCCGATAAAAATGAGGTCTGGATTATGGAATTCATCGGTAAAGGCCCCGGGAACACGGGTGCTGTCTGGGTTGCCCTCAGGATTCCTGACGGATATGTTTCCGCCCATGCCAACCAGGCAAGGATACAAACATTCCCCTTGAACGATCCAGAAAACTGCCTGTATGCTGAGGACGTTATATCCTTTGCCAGGGAAATGGGATATTATAAGGGGAAAAATAAAGATTTTAGTTTTTCAGATGTTTATGATTCGGTTGACTTCAGTGGTGCGAGGTTTTGTGATGCAAGAGTCTGGTCATTCTTTGAGAAGATTACCGGCGGAATGGACCAGTACCTGGATTATGTCAGAGGAGAAGACCTGGATAACCGAATGCCATTATGGGTAAAACCGGACAGAAAGTTGGCAGCAGCCGATCTTATGAGCTATATGCGTGACCATTTTGAAGGTACTCCCCTGGATATGACCCAGGATGTAGGAGCAGGTCCTTTTCGTCTTCCATATCGCTGGAGACCACTTACCTGGTCAGTTGCTGACGAGACCTATTGCAATGAAAGGGCCATCGCTACCCAACAAACAGGATTCTCTTTCGTAACAGAATCCAGAAACTGGCTGCCTGACTGGATTGGTGGGATTATCTGGTTTGGTATGGATGATGCCTCAACAACTGTCTACACACCAATGTATTGTGGAATGGACCGTATCCCTGAACCTTTTGCAGAAGGTAACGGAGATATGCTGACCTACTCTCCCACTTCAGCTTTCTGGACATTTAATCTGGTTTCCAACTTTTGTTATCTCCGATATGACCTGATGACCGAGGATGTAAAAAAACAACAGGCCTTGCTCGAAACGAAATACATTAATAACAGCCTTGCAGTTGATCATGCAGCGGAGAATCTTTACAAGACCGATCCGGAAATGGCCAGGGAATTTATTACTGATTACTCGGTCAGCATGGGAAATAACACATTTCAGCACTGGAAAGGACTAAGCGAGTTCCTGCTGGTGAAATACATAGACGGGAATGTCAAGAAGGAAATAAACGGAGAATTCCAGTATAATGGCATGGGTGGTAATGTCCCCGCAAATCCTGATCAACCGGGGTATCCGGACTGGTGGTATGAAAAGATCGTTGAAAAGGATGGAGATAAGCTTAAGGTTATCGGCCCGGCTCATTAAGCGGCTCATGAATCTACCTGTTAATAAGTTCCTTTTTATGCTGATATTTCTGAAAAAATATTTGTATATTCGCGCTCTGTAAAATTGAAGGGATACGAAATTATACTAGTATGGATTTACTAAAAGTAGCAGAAAAAGAATTTACCAAGGAGAACAATTTACCTGTATTTAATGCAGGTGATACGATCACTGTTCATTATAAGATTAAAGAAGGAAGTAAGGAAAGAATTCAGCAGTTTCGCGGTGTTGTACTCCAGCGAAGGGGTTCAGGCATCAGTGAGACCTTTACAGTACGGAAAATATCCGGAAACATTGGTGTTGAAAGGATCTTCCCTTCAGCTTCTCCTTTTATTGAGCAAATTGATATTAATAAAAGAGGAAACGTTCGCAGGGCCAGGATATTCTACCTTAGAGGAAGAACCGGTAAAAAAGCCCGTATACGTGAGAAAAGAATGGCTGCTCCTGCCGGCAAAGCAAGCACTCCAAAGCTTGAGGCAAAGGACGGAGAATAAAGTTCAATCCGAAACTTAAGAAAATATTGAAGGGGCTGTCTCAGATGAGGCGGCCCCTTCCTTTTTGTTCTCTGTCCAGGTAAAAACCAGCAGTACTGTTTTATTAGTTTTATTTCAGCTTATCAGCTTGTTCCTGGGCCGCCTTGATGATATTATCTGCCTTGATGGCTGCCTCATCTTCCAGCTGTTTAGCCCTTTTCTCTGCCTCGGACTTCATAGCCCTTGAGGCAGATTCTGCACCGATTTTCTTTATCGGGTTATTTCCCGCCTGCTTAATCAGGCTCTGTCCCTCTACTTCAGCCGTTTTCTTCAGCTCCTCCCCAGCCAGTTTTGCCTCGTACTTAACCCTATCTGCCTGTACCCTTGCATCCTCCATGATTTTCTCGGCTTCCCTGTTGATTTCTTCCTTTGCCTCTTCTTTGATTTCCTCCACCTTCTGTTCAACGATTTCCTGCACCTGTTCCTTGACCTCCTCTGTCATCTGCCTGGCCCCTTCATCAAACATCGGCCTTACCTTTGGATCTGAAAAGGTTCCCGTAACCATAAAGGTAACATCAATGGTCTCACCCGGATCCAGTTTTATGCCCTGCTTGGCAGCAAGGGCTGCAATTCCGTCGACGGCGGACTGTGCAACGCCCCCAAGCTCTGAACGTGGGATCTTCATTTTCATCTCATAATTCATTGTCTGGTCAATTCCCTGGTCCCCCT
>JAUUZM010000175.1 GCA_030589965.1 Bacteroides sp. | reverse complement strand
GGTTGTGGAAACAGGATCACCTGATCAAAAGCCTTACTCTCTGTTTTGGCCTCAGTGGTTGTTTGCCATTCTTCGAAGAGGGTTCCAAAACCTCGTGAGAATATGAGTTTATTGGATTTCTCATGAATTATATGGAATTTATACTCCCCATACTCATAAGGATCAATCAAATTTTCAGGATTCCCGCCCCAGGTATCCTGCTTGCTTACACTCTCAAGGGTAAGGGAAGAATTCTGATGGTCTCCCTCCAGTATAAAATCCACCCTGAGGGTTCCCTTGGTGAAAAACTCATTAAATATTATCTGCCCGAATGTAAACGTAGTACTGAAAATCAGCACGACACCAAGAATTTGTATCTTCTTGAAAAGGTTCATTGAAGCTGTAATATATTTAATAAATTTGTTATCCAATACTATTTTAACATCGAAATCCATACAACCACCATGAATGATACGATCCCTGTAAATGACACCATCAGTATTTTCACAGATTGGGCAAATGATCTGGATAGACTTTCCTCAAATATTGGAATTACGGAAGGACTGGCAACCTTTGCCAGAACTTTCCTTATTGCAGCTATCATTTTGGGCCTTGCTGTTTTAGCTAATTTCATTACTAAAAAGATTATACTGAATGCTATTAGCACTCTTACCAGAAAGTCTAAAACCAAACTGGATGATATCCTTATCGAGCGTCGTGTTTTTCACAATATTGCACATATCGTACCGGGGTTGATTATCTATGCAACGGCAAAATACGTGTTCAAGGATTACCCGATCTTCGAGGAAATAATTGAAAGAGCCTCGCTTGTTTATATTTTAATAGTGATTCTCCTTGCTATTGATTCATTCATCAATGCTTTACATAAGATATATCTATCAATGCCCATTGCAGAAGGCAGACCTATTAAGGGCTACATACAGGTGGTCAAGATTATTTTTTATTTCATTGCAATTATTATGATCATTGCAATTATTGCAAAAGAATCCCCAAAGGTGTTGCTTGGGGGACTTGGAGCAATGGCTGCGGTACTTATGCTGGTATTTAAGGATACCATTCTAGGTTTTGTAGCCAGTATTCAGCTTTCTGCAAATAAAATGGTTTCTGTTGGGGACTGGATAGCAATGCCAGGTCATAATGCAGACGGAGATGTTGTGGATATTTCACTGAATACGGTGAAGGTTCAGAATTGGGATAAGACTATAACAACAATCCCAACCTATGCACTGGTATCCGAATCGTTCAAAAACTGGAGGGGCATGGAAGAATCAGGGGGCCGGAGAATCAAACGCTCATTCAAAATTGATATGAATACAGTTAGGTTTGTCGATGTCGAAATGGCTGCAAAGCTTGAAAAGATTCACAGGTTGAAAGAATATATTGAACTTAAACAAGAAGAAATTAAAGAGTACAATGAGAAAAACCATATCGATGATTCTGTACTGGTCAATGGTCGTCGGATGACCAACCTGGGTACCTTCAGAATTTATATTGAAAAATATTTAAAACATCATCCCAAGGTTCATCAGGAATTAACTATGCTTATCAGACATCTGCAGCCAACTGAGACAGGTTTGCCCATCGAGATTTATGTTTTTACTAATGATCAGGAATGGGCTAATTACGAAGCCATCCAGGCGGACATTTTCGACCATATTCTTGCTGTAATACCAGAGTTTGGACTAAGAGTATTCCAGAGTCCGACAGGAAGTGATTTTCAGAAATTTTCAGGTTAATTATGATGAATTAATTAGCAGGAATTTCTCAGTTAAATAATGTGTTTAAATAGGCCGAAACCCGACCTCAAAGAGAAAAAAGAGGGGTAAAATACCAATTCGTAAGTTTAATACAAACTATTTCAAATGATTATCCTAAATGATTGCAGATTGATTGTAATTCGTTATTTTTACGTATTGAATTCGAATAATCTATCACATTAGCCTACATAAAATGGGAGAAAGCTTACAAATTGATAGTCTGGACAAGAAGATCATCAAGCTAATTACCCAGAACGCCAGAATACCATATTTGGAGGTTGCCAGGGAGTGCAATGTATCGGGAGCTGCTATCCATCAGAGGATTCAGAAGCTGACTAATATTGGAGTAATCACTGGTTCAAAGTTTACGATCGAACCAAAAATGGTTGGTTTTAAGACCACTGCCTATATGGGAATCTTCCTGGAACAAGCCAGCCTCTATAACAATGTAATGGATGAGCTGAAAAAGATTTCTGAAATCACTCAATGCCATTTTACCACCGGTAATTATTCCGTATTTATTAAGATTTTTGCAAGGGATAATGAGCATCTGAAATCTGTCCTGACAGATAAGATCCAGATAATCCCTGGAATCGCCCGTACCGAAACATTTATTTCCCTGGAGGTAGGTTTCAACAGGGGAATTCCAATTGAATAATTTGAATTTATCAAAGCTTACGCTGCCTTACTGCTTCGTACATAAGAAGAGAAGCTGCTACAGAAACATTTAACGAAGCGATCTGTCCATAAACAGGAATGGATACTTCCTCGTCACAAAGAGCTGACATGGAAGGATGTATTCCCTTTTCCTCAGAACCCATAACAATGGCTACCGGATCTTTCATATCTGCCTCGTTGTAGTTGAGGGAGGCTTTTTCTGATGCCCCAATTATCTTCACTCCACTGTTTTTCAAAAATTTAATAGCATCTGCCAGGCTGGAGCTCCGGCAAACAGGGATGGTTAACAGAGCTCCGGCAGAAGTCTTAACTGCATCTTCATGTATCCTTGCTGCTCCACTGAAAGGTATTATCAATCCATTGACACCGGCACATTCCGCTGACCTTGCAATGGCCCCGAAATTTCGAACATCTGTAATTCCATCGAGTATTAGAAGTAATGGCGTCTTTCCTGCCTCATAAAGCCCTGGTAACAGTTGTTCTATGTTATGATATAAGATGGGCGAGATCAGAGCTACTACTCCCTGGTGATTCTTGCCAGTAAACTGGTTTAACTTTTCACCTGGAACAAATTGTATAGGAACACCTGTTTTCCTGGCCCGGGAAACCAACTCATTAGCCAGGTCACCTTGTAATCCCTTTCGGAAGAATATCCGTTCGAGTTCCTGTCCGGATTGTATCGCCTCGCCTACTGCACGGATACCAAAAATGATTTCGTTCTTGTTTGCCAAATTTTTATTTTTTATCCAGTTTCCTGGGAATTTAGACTATTCTCAAATACTAGTTGGACTCCGTAGAGAAAATTTTACCGCTTCTCCATTCAGTCACAGCCTGGGACCATAATGAATTGACAAAATTTCTCTCCAGATGAAAATCATTCTCTGTATATGGATTATCATGCCTAGAAAATGTAAACTGAAGTGGTTCACGACTTTTTTTACGGTAATATACCCAAATTTCAGTATTGCCTTTCTTGGTCAGGATATTGGGTGGACCATAAACAATAAACATCATTCCCCGATCTGTTTTCCATCCTTCCTTATACGAGGTAAAGAAATAATTGGCAAAGAATACGCGGTTATAATATACGCGGATCAATTCTCTTGCAGTCTGCGAGTTACCTCCAGCCTGCAACCAGAAATTATCTACAGCTAATTTAAGGTTGGTCTGGTTTACCAGCTCATTGAATTCCTGAGAATTAGTTAAATAGACAAGTGGCCCAACCATATCCTTTGTGCTGGCAACCCGGGGGTAGTTTTCCCCGAAATTAAACAATGACAGTCCACCCGCCTGTTTTGGATCTACCTGGAGATGAAACATTCCCTCCCGGCGAAGCATGTAATTAATTGTGTCACTATAGGGATATGCGAATATACTATCGGGTATAAAATCAGGCCTGGGCGAACTAAGGTTTGTAATTGGCGGTCTGGGCATTGGAAAATCATTCTCATAGTATTTAACATACACAGAGTCAGGTCCCCGACGATTGTATTTAACATAAAAGACCTCACTGGGATGGAACACCCTGTCAAAGGAAGGATAACCAGTTGAAGCTGTAATGACCTGGTAGTTCTGAGCTGTATTTACTGTTGTTCTGTCAATGTGGACAAAATTCGTGGTCCCTTTGCGTCTCAATAGGTCTGTAGTATTCACCTTAAGAGTATACTTGCTGCCTTCTCTTGTCCTTAAAGGAAGGTTGGCAACAAAAATGTTTTTTACTTCTTCCATCCTGAGGGTAAAATCAGCAGTGGTGCTATCTGATACCAATTCACTTTCTTTACCATCAATCAACTCCCGGAGCTCGTAATTAATCCTGAGTTTGCCCTGGTAGGTTCCATCCGGATTTGTCTGGTTAAAAATCAGTTCCACCGGGAACAATTTTATATACAACCTTGAGCGTGTAGATGTTTCGTGATATACATTAAATTCCGGATGCAGAGGTGTACTGGATGGATTATACAGAAATGCAAGATTATTTCGTTGCGTTTCCTTTTGCTGTGGCTGAGTGGCACATCCGTAAAAAAATGTCAGCAAGACAATGAATATAATCTTAACAATCCTTCTCACAAATTCCAATTTGAGATTCAAAATTACTTATTTTCTCTGTCTTCAAGCTTTTCAAGTTCCAGATGCACCTGCTCCCACCTGGTCATTTCCTGAAATAATTCAGATTTTAGTTTCTCATACCGGGTAAAAATAGTGTTATCCTCAATCTTTTCCGATTCCTGCATAACCTCATCAAGTTTGGCGATCTCTTCCTCAATAGTTGCAATTGATTCCTCTGACTGCCCGATTTTTTTCTCAAGTCCCCTTTTCTTTCGATCAAAGACTTTGCGCCTTTCGTATTCGGCTTTCTTATCCAGGGACCTACCTTCGCCGGATCTGCTATTTGAGTCCTTATGACTCTTCGAATGCTGCTTAGCCCCTGGCCCAGATTTATGGGTAGAAACCTGCTTACTTTTTGTACCTGATTTATTGTTTGAATTATTGCTCGCAACTTCCTTCTTTTCTATTTCCCTCATGCTGGCCAGCCTCTTTCGCCGAAGAAATTCATACACACCGCCTAAATGTTCCTTTATTTTCCTGTCTCCAAACTCATAAACCTTTTCCACCAATCCATCGAGAAATTCCCTGTCATGGGAAACCACAATTAAAGTGCCATCATATTTCAGCAGGGCATGTTTTAGAATATCTTTTGATCGCATATCCAGGTGGTTGGTCGGCTCATCAAGGATCAATAGATTGTATGGTCTCAGGAGCAATTGTGCAAGTGCCAGCCGGGATCTTTCACCTCCGGAGAGAACTTTGACTTTTTTATGAACATCATCCCCGTGAAAAAGGAATGCCCCAAGAATGTTCCTGGTTTGTGAGCGAATATCACCTACCGCCACATCTTCAATTGTTGCCAGGACAGTTTTATTTTCATCCATTATCTCATCCTGGTTCTGGGCAAAATATCCAATGCTGATATTGTGCCCCATGCGGGCAATACCTTCATGATCAAGTTCATTCATCATAATCCTGGAAAAGGTAGTCTTCCCTTCCCCGTTTCTTCCGACAAAGGCTACTTTTTCTCCCCTTTCTATCACCAGATCCACATTCTCAAGAACGCAATGATCACCATAATTTTTAGTAAGCTTTTTGGTTTCAACAGCAAGGGTTCCTGACCTCGGGGCAGGAGGAAAATTAATATTGAAGGCTCTCACATCCTCCAACTCAATTTCTACCCGGTCCATTCTTTCCAGGGCTTTGATGCGGGACTGAACCTGAACCGCCTTGGTGCTTTTGTATCGGAATCTTTCAATAAATTTTTCGGTATCCTCAATCTTTTTCTGCTGATTCTGGTAAGTAGCCAATTGCTGCTCCCTTCTTTCTGCCCTGATGGTGCGGAATTTTGAAAATGGGACTTTATAATCATAAAGCTTCCCCAGTGATATTTCAACTGTCCGGTTGGTTACTGTATCGAGAAATTTCCGGTCATGAGAGATAAGCACAACGGCTCCCTCGTAGGAAGAAAGGTATCTTTCAAGCCATTCAATGGATTCAATATCAAGATGATTGGTCGGCTCATCCAATAATAGGATAGAGGGTTTTCCTAGAAGAATTCTGGCAAGTTCAATCCGCATTCTCCATCCCCCGCTGAACTCCGATGTATTCCTGTAAAAATCACTCCTTTTGAATCCGAGTCCAAGCAGCGTCTGCTCAACCCCGGCCTCATAAGACTGCCCACCAAGCACCTGAAAACTATGCATTAGTTCTGAAAAACGGTCAAGTAACTCAGGCTGTGATTTATCATCCGGAGCTTCAGCTATTTGAGTCTCAAGCTCCCCTATCTCCTTTTCCATGAGCCTGATATTGTCAAAAGCCCGCATGACCTCTTCCCACAAGGAATGTCTGTCCTTATATTTCATTTGCTGCGGTAGATACCCCATTTCGGTGCCTTGGGGAATAACAACCTTTCCTTCGGAAGGGTCCTCTGTACCTGCGAATATTCTCAGCAAAGTAGTTTTACCTGCACCGTTCCGTCCAACGAGACCAATACGATCCCTTGGATTCACAATAAGCGATACATTCAGGAAAATTTCCTGAGATCCAAACCGCATACTTATATTATCAAGTGCAAACATTTGATTGTTCGGGTATTTTTACCAAATTTTGCAAATTAAACAAACTCCTGCCGATTTAATACTATACAATTATGAAAAAAAGAATTTTAACCCTCACAATTTCTATCCTGTCAGGTTGTATTGCCGGTGCACTGCTGGTAACTTTTCTGGTAAAACCTCAAATGATGCTGGAAAATGAAAGTCGATATGATTTTGAGACTACATTAACGACCATTGAACAATCCGCTAAAGCTGCCGGATGGTCAATCCCCACTGTTCATGACCTTCAGAAAAGCATGGCCAAGGCCGGAAAAGAAGTAAACAAAGTTCAGGTATTTGCCCTCTGTAACCCTGAACATGCAGTAAAAATACTGGCTGCTGATGAAGATAGGATTTATTCCAACATGATGCCCTGCAGGGTATCCGTTTATACAAAGTCGG
>JAUUZM010000248.1 GCA_030589965.1 Bacteroides sp. | reverse complement strand
TTCAGTATCAACTCATTATTATCCAGGGCAGGTACGGTAAAAAAGAAAGGCTGATCATTCCTGCCGGGATGCTCAGGATATTCATGGGCCAGTCCGGATTCTTCATAGGTATAATTAATATTATTTCCTGGATTGTAGGGGTCACTCAGCCATTCCTTCCTTGAATGATCAAACCGGTCCCATATCTCAATCTGAACAATTATCTTCCTCTTAGAGGCCAGCTTCAGGAACTTCTCAAATTTCTCCCAGTAGGTATCATTCCATTTCTCCAGATCATACGTTCCCTGAGAATTCCGAAAATAAGCCCTTAAATCTCCCGCATCCCGGTCACTCATGGTATTGCGCACATAATTTCCCCCGGCCTTACTCAGACTGTCAAGATGTGCTTTCAATCCATCAGACTGAAAAAGATTATCATTTATAGTCCCACCAATCAGCAGGGTGGGTTTTCCCTTATACTGCCAGTACCTGGGATTTTCCGCATAAGGTTTAATTACGTCCTGGGCAGTGGAAAGCATGGTGAAAAGCAATCCTGCCAATAGTAGAAATGTTTTCATGCCTGTAAATTTATCAATGTTTTTTAGAAAAACTCATTTATATTTCAGGTAATAGCCTGTAGGTTTGTATCCTCTGAAAGTTTATAAATAATTATCAACACGGGGGTGTCTGATGCATCAATTTCGTACCTTTGACCATTGGGAATGAACTTTCCTTTTTTTTAATCTAAAACCCTTAATATCAGATTATTGCTAATGGAATTTACACATCTTCATGTGCACACACAGTATTCAATCCTGGACGGGGCTTGCAGTATCCCCAAGCTCATGAAAAAGGCTAAAGAAGATGGTATGAAGGCCGTTGCCATAACGGATCACGGCAATCTTTTCGGTGTTAAGGAATTTACAAACGAGGCAAAAAACTACAGCATCAAGCCCATCATTGGATGTGAAGTTTACCTGGCCCGCAAGAGCAGGCTTGATCAAAGCACAAAGGAAGACCGGGGAGGATACCACGTGATCCTGCTTGCCAAAAACCATACAGGTTATATGAACCTGGTCAAATTGGTCTCCCTCGCCTACATGGAAGGCCATTACTATAAGCCAAGGATCGACAAGGAGATATTGACAAAGTATAGAGAGGGACTAATAGCCTCCTCTGCCTGTCTTGGCGGAGATGTCCCTACTCAGATCCGCAATGAAAATGAAGCCGGATTGGAAGATTCATTGAATTACTACATGGAAACTTTCGGCGATGATTTCTACCTTGAGCTTCAACGTCACCCCACCGGCAACCCGAAATTTGATAATGATACCCTGGCCCAGCAGAATAAGGTAAATGAACGTCTGGTAAAGATTTCCCTTGACAGGGGAATTAAACTTATCGCCACCAACGATGCCCATTTTATAAACCAGGAGGACTCTGAGGCACATGACCGCCTGATCTGCCTGAACACTGGAAGTGATCTCGATGATCCGAACCGGATGAGATATACCATGCAGGAATGGTTCAAGACCCGGGAGGAAATGGCAGAACTTTTCTCTGACATCCCCCAGGCCCTTGCCAATACCCAGGAGATTGCAGACAAAATTGAAACCTACGATCTGAATCAGGATCCCATCATGCCGGACTTCCCACTGCCGGATGAATTTGATGATGCAGATGAATACCTGAGGCATATTACCTATACCGGTGCCGAAGCCAGATATCCCACCATCACTGATGACATCAGGGAGAGGATAGATTATGAGCTGGGTGTGGTCAAACGGATGGGATTCCCGGGGTACTTCCTGATCGTTCAGGATTTTCTGAATGCGGCCCGGGATATGGATGTAAGCGTCGGACCCGGGAGGGGATCGGCAGCCGGTTCTGTAGTTGCTTATTGCATACGAATTACGGATGTTGATCCATTGAAATATGGACTGCTGTTTGAACGATTCCTGAACCCGGACAGGATCTCCATGCCTGATATTGATATCGATTTTGATGAAGATGGCCGGGAAGAGGTTCTGAAATATGTGGTAAACAAGTATGGGAAGGATAAGGTCGCCCAGATTATTACTTTCGGTACCATGGCAGCCAAGATGGCTATTCGGGATGTGGCCCGCATCGAAAAACTTCCCCTGCCGGAGGCGGACAGACTGGCCAAACTGGTCCCGGAAAGACCTGGCACCACCCTGGCTAAAGCATATAAGGAGGTCAAAGAACTGCAGGACGTTAAAACCAAAGGGACAGACCTCGCAAAACGCACCCTTCAGTATGCCGAAACTCTTGAGGGATCGGTACGTCACACCGGCCTCCATGCCTGCGGAATCATCATAGGTAAGTCTAACCTGGTAGACCATATCCCCATTTGCAAGTCCAAAGATACCGACCTCTGGGTTACCCAGTTCGATGGAAAACACGTCGAGGATGTGGGGATGCTGAAGATGGACTTCCTTGGACTAAAAACATTGTCCATTATTAAGGATGCCGTAGAACTAATCAAGTTGTCAAGAGGAGTGGATATTGATATAGATAATCTGGCCCTGGATGACAAGGAGACTTTTGAACTTTATTCCAGGGGTGAGACCACAGCATTATTCCAGTTTGAATCCGATGGGATGAAACGTTATCTGCGTGAGCTGAAACCCAACCGCTTTGAAGACCTGATCGCGATGAATGCGCTGTATCGTCCGGGTCCGATGGAATACATCCCCAGCTTCATCAACCGGAAACACGGGAAGGAAAAGATTGAGTTTGATCTTCCCATTATGAAAAAGCTTTTGGAAGATACCTACGGGATCACCGTCTACCAGGAGCAGGTTATGTTACTTTCCCAGGAAATGGCCGGGTTTACCGGCGGACAGGCAGATAGTCTCCGAAAGGCGATGGGAAAGAAGAAGCGGAAGATGATGGACGAGCTGAAAGAAAAGTTCATTGAGGGCTGCGCCGGAAACGGTATAAACGAAAAGATGGCGGTGAAGGTCTGGAAGGACTGGGAAGCTTTCGCAGAATATGCTTTTAATAAGTCCCACTCCACCTGCTACGCCCTTGTATCCTACCAGACAGGCTGGCTGAAAACCCATTACCCTGCGGAATTCATGGCAGCCGTATTGAGCCGGAACATCTCGGATATCAAAAAGATCACCCTGTTCATGAGTGAGTGTAAGCGTATGGGAATGTCTGTACTTGGACCGGATGTCAATGAAAGCCGGATCAAATTTACGGTCAACTCCGAGGGAAATATACGATTTGGACTGGGAGCTATAAAGGGACTTGGAGAAGCGGCTGCAACCCGAATCATTAAGGAAAGAGATGAAAACGGTGCCTTCGCTGATGTCTATGCTATTGTGGAAAGAGTTGATCTTCAGGCCGTCAATAAAAAAAGCATGGAAGCCATGGCGGGGTCAGGAGCTTTAGACAGCTTAGGTGAAATACAGAGGGGACAGTATTTTGGCAAGGATGCCAGGGATAATACCTTCATCGAGCAGCTGATTCGTTACGGCAATAAATTCCAGAATGAATCATCTACAACACAGCAATCCCTTTTCGGTGAATCAGGAGACCTTGAAATTTCCAAACCAGCAATTACCACAGAGGAGGCATGGCCAAAGCTTGTCAAGCTGGATATGGAGAAGGACCTTATCGGGATCTATTTATCGGCACATCCCCTGGATACCTACAAATTGGAAATCGATCATTTCTGCAGCCATGGATTGGCAGACCTGGATAACCTGGGCACCCTGAACGGACAGGAGGTTATGATAGCCGGGCTGGTAAAATCACATAAGCATGCCTTTACAAAGAAGAATAAACCTTTTGGAAATATTGTGATCGAAGATTATACAGATTCTTTCCGATTGATGCTTTTCAATAAGGATTATATCAGTTTTCAGAATTTCTTTGTAGAGGGATATGCCCTGCTTATCCGTGCCATGATCCAACCCCGCCCCTACAATAACGGAACCATTGATTATGAACTTAAGGTAAGGGAGATCAGGATGCTGGCGGATGTGCGTGAGGATATGGTCAAGAGCCTGATACTTACCATCCCCCTTAAAAAACTTGATGAACAAATCATTAGTAAGATTGAAAAATACGCAGATCAGAAACAGGGCAATGCAAGATTAAAGTTTATGGTCCATGACCGGGAAGAGAATATTTATATTGAAATGTTCTCCAGAAACAAGAGGGTCAACCTGAGTGATGAGCTCATTAAATTCCTTGAAGAAGCTCCGGAGATAGATTTTAAACTTAATTAACAAATGGTTTGCCAAATTGTATATATTTTTGTGCTCTAAACCAATTAACAATATTTTACACATCAAACAGGAATTAAAATGGCAATTGAAATTACAGATCAGAATTTTGAGGAACTCGTAGAGAAATCAGATAAGCCGGTAATAGTTGACTTCTGGGCAGAATGGTGCGGACCTTGCCGTATGGTCGGACCAATCGTCGAAGAAATAGGAAAGGATTTTGCAGATACAGCTGTTGTTGGCAAACTTGACGTCGATAGCAATCCGGAAGTAACCGCCAAGTTCGGTATCCGGAATATCCCAACAGTTCTCTTTTTCAAAAATGGAGAAGTCGTTGATAAGCAAGTTGGTGCTGTACCCAAGAGTAATCTTGTCAGCAAGCTTGAAGCAATCCTTTAATAAGACCAAACTTATTTTCTCAATATGATGCATGGGCGTGTTTCCATTTTTTGCGCATCCAGCGCAAAAGTGAACGGTGAATACCTGAAAGCTGCCTCCAAACTTGGACAGATACTGGCCTACGAGGGCATCGCCGCCAATTATGGTGGTGGTGCAGTTGGACTGATGGGTGCTCTGGCAGACAGAATGATTGCCTGCGAAGGATCAATCCGCGGCATCATTCCCCAGTTTATGGTGGACCAGGGATGGAATCACCCTAAGGTAGAGGATATGCTGATTGTCGAAGACATGCATGAGAGAATGAAGAAACTCGTGATAGATGTCGATGCCTTTATTGCCCTTCCCGGCGGGATAGGAACCCTGGAAGAACTCCTTGAAATGATCTCCCACAAGCAACTCGGACAAATCCTGCAACCCATCATAATAGTCAATACAAACAATTTCTTCAAACCCTTTCTTGAAATGATAGATAAGATGGTAAAGGAGAAATTTATGCGGGCCGTCCATAAAGACATATGGACAGTGGTCGATCACCCCGAAGAAGTCCTGGAAGCAATAAAGTCGGCGCCGGACTGGGATGGTTCAGCCATAAAATACGCCCCGGTTTAGACTGAGAT
>JAUUZM010000245.1 GCA_030589965.1 Bacteroides sp. | reverse complement strand
ATCCCGGTTTTATCGTCCAGAATAACGAACATATTGACAGACAGATCACCATTCGCTTCTTGCTGTGTATACCCCCTGGCTTTCATTTCATCAGCAATGGATCTTAGCAAAAGTTCCTTGTCATACCTGTTAACCTTAATATCAAGCATGGGATCAGGTGGTAGAATAAAAAAGGTTTTATGTACACTGAAATCAGCTTCCTCATCATAATGCTGAGTTATCTTGAGGCCACTGCATGAGGAAAGAAGTAGGATGGCAGCTAATAAAAATATTGTGTTTTTCATACCAGGGTTTTTAATAAATATCACAGTCTAAAAGTATCCACATTCTTAGATACTGCAAACAAATCGCTCAAATAGTTTTGGTTTTCTAATCTAAGCAGATAATACTAACTATCCAGGAGTCTCCTGTGATTTTAAAACGCTTCGGTGATCCTGAAATTTAGTCCCCAGTCCTCAATTCCTACTGCTACGTCTACGCCGACATTAATTCCCTCATCCTCGATCATCAGGTACCTTAGTCCAACACCGGCGGCAGGAAGCAGACCATTGAAAGATATTTCCTGAACTTTATCCACAGCCACGGCGACACCACCGAAGCCAACCATCCCAAATTTTTTATAAAAACTCCACCGGTATTCAGCCTGGAGGGTATGAACCTGGTTGGCCCTGTGTTTCCCGTCTGTATATCCCCTGAGATCGGTCCCCATCACTACATTTTGCCCTGTAAATGGTACATCACCTGCAGATATTGCAGTATTAAACCTTGCCGCAATTACTCCTTTGGGATTCAGCCGGAAATATTTATTTACTGACAGCTCATAATTATTATAATCATTGGAAGAACCCATCCATTTAGTGTAGAAACTTACATCCAATTCAATATTCCATCCCTTTTCAGGATTGCTTACATTGTCCCTGGAGTCATAGGCAAAATTAAATCCCAGGGCATGAAAATCATCTGTTCCCGTTCCAACAGGGGTACCAGGAACATCAAACTCCGTATTGGCCCGGTAATAGGTATAATGAAGTCCCCCGAAAAAATCAGGAATAATTGCCCGCTGCCCTTTCAGATAAACAAAAAGCACTGATGTATTATAACCAATAAATCCTCCCTCCGGTGGAAGCAGATCTACGAAAATCTGGAAATTAGCATCTGCTACACCGGTTGCAATTGTTGCCCTCCAGGTATCTTCCTTGAAATAAAACTGTTGAAATGCAAAAGCTGCCCAGGTTTTATTGGAGGTGTACAGGGCCATCATTCCGGTTACAGAGGGAGGAGAAATGGTATCATCCGGACTCACCCGATAAAATCCCATTCCCAGGGCACCTGCCATAAACCCGATAGAGCGGTTATAGTTAAACAGGGGGATGGCAGCGATCTTGAGCTTTTTTGTACTGTCCATTTCCATGCTCCCTCCCATGCCGCCTAATTGGGCAGAAAGTAGATTTGTGATCTGAATTAAGGCTATAAGAATGAAAAGACGGAAGAAGTTCATATTTTTAGGGTTTCAAACCTCAAAACTAAGAAAAAGATGACAAAGACTGCCAGCCGCATCATCGCCATTGTAATAATCTTTTGCAGCGTTTATGCCATACTCCGATACAACATTTTCAAAGGGGTGGAATGGACACATTTCCCACTCTTCATTATGAATAAGATACTGGCCTTTGCCGGATTTGTTCTTTTGGTTTTAAGTATGGGACTGGAACCCATTTACCGAAAGCAGGGAATGCAGTGGTTTATAACCCGTAAGTTTCTCGGGCGGACAGGCATGGTGCTTATCGTTATTCATGCCATAATGAGCTTCCTTCTTTTCCGACCTGAAGTTTACAGTAAATTTTTTGCTATGGATGGAACCCTCAATGCCATTGGTGAATGGAGCATGTTGTTTGGTGCCCTGGGAATAACTGCCTACCTGATCATGCATAACAGCTTCTCTGAAATGGATCAGGAAAATGGCTTCCAGCGCTTTGTCCGTTCCCCTGTGTTTGGAATATCAGCCCTGTCCATCTCATGTCTTCATGTTGCCATAATGGGATTTGAAGGATGGCTGACACCCCGGGAATGGCATGGAGGTATGCCTTCCATTACCATGGTTTCAACATTTGTTTTTCTTCTTGGAATCATATTTTTTTTAGCAGGACAAGCTAAATCAAAATAATGGGAAACAAAGTAAGACGTGACGATAAAGAAGTAAAGGATCCGGAGGGACTTCAGTCAATATTGCAAAAATGCATGGTATGCCACCTGGCTCTGGTTGATGAGGGAAAACCATATATGGTCAGTATGAATTATGGATTCAAGGATAATTGCATTTATCTTCATTCAGCTCTTGAGGGAAGGAAAATTGACGTTATTCGCCAGAATCCTGAGGTATGCTTTCAGGTATACAACGGGAACCGTTTGACCACCGGTCCGGATGCCTGTGGGGACTGGACAATGAAATATCGTTCTGTAACAGGTTTTGGTAAAGCAACTCTGATTGAGGATGATCAGAAAAAGCAGGAGCCTATGCAGATAATAATGAATCAGTATACTACCCGGGGACCTTTTGAATTTACTCCTGAAAGAGTGGCCGAGACCATGGTGATCCGTATTGATATTGAAGAGATGACGGGAAAGATCTCAGGATACTCCGAATAATAAACACCAGTTATAAGACTTGTTGAAGATCATAGGTCCATTGCTTCAGAATATCCATCTCATTATTACCTACTAAGTCCATTTCGATTAATCTTTCATAACATTTTGCAAGGTTTTCATAAATATCTTCTGGCTTGTCAGACAATGTCAATGAATCCAGCTCTTTGCAAATGTCTAAATTATTTAGGTAACCGGGGATTTCATCTTCAAAATCTCTTAGTAGATTATGTTCATTTCTTTCCTGAAATACAGTAGGTGAGTAGAAAGCAACTTTCCATCCGTATTCCCAGGCAATGCGTTGGGCAATGAAACTCCTCCAAATATCAGTCATCCTGAAACTACAGAATGATGGTAGATACATCAATGGGAATGCTTCCCTAAACCATACAGTGTTCTGACTGTTAAAAGGACACCAGCAACCTTGTCCCAGGACAAAGCAGAGATCCTTTTGAAAGACTAGTGGCAATTTACGCGTAAGTCTGAATACTGCGTCGACATCTGGATTTTCATTGGCCAGGCCCTGCTGGATGGGGCAATGATGTTGTTTGCTTATATCTGTCTTATAGTCCACAGAATTAGCCACATACTCTAAAGGAAACCCCCTTGGCCAGATTTCCACTCCAGTGAAGAGACTGAAAATATTTATCCATTCATTATTAAGGATCTGTCTGCCTTCAATTTCAATCTCTGATTTCCTCCAAAAAGTTTCATAGGGCAAGTTATCATCATCCGTTTCAAGGATCATTTCGTGTCCTTTATCCATAGCAATGATGTATCCAATATTCTTGCGTGCATAGTGGTTTTCAGGGATAATGGATGCAATTGTAAAATCTGAAGCCTTCTGCCTGTCAAGGTTCCAATAGTCTGATCCGGCCAGGTTAAAGTCAGAGGGACTTTTCTTATCCCCAACAATGATAAAATCAATATCATGGTGTTGGCATTCTTCGGCATAACTCCGTAGAACCTTATTTGGAGGAGCAATTGTTGTTATAATCAAGCTGCGTGATGCTTTCATTTAATAGATATTGGATGTCCGGTTATTCTTTTCCAAAAATAAAAAAGTAAAGAATTCCGAGCGTTACTGATTGAAGCCCGGGAAATACTGGGCGAAGGTACACGATAGTGAATGGGAATTTCGGCAAACCTCTTGAGCCTTAAGATATACCGAAGTTCTGTTTGGTAAAAGTGCCCGGTTGAACGTAGCGGGAAGTCAATAAATTCTTTAACTACATTTAAATGAAAACCCTGGTAACCTGAGGTCATGTCGAATAGTCTCGTACCAAGAAGAATATTTGAAAGGATGGTTCCGAATTTTGAAAGGAATGTTCTCATACGATTCGTATTGTAGATAGAACCACCATTGATAAACCTGCTTCCAAAGGCACATTCGTTACCTTCATTAAGGACCCTGAGGAACATTGGTAAGGCTCGAGGGTCATGAGACATACCCGCATCCATTTCAATAATTACCTCGTGCCCATTGTATACAGCAGCTCTGTATCCATTCATATAAGCATCCACTACGTTTTTATCATCCTTCGCCCAGATCACTTCAAATCTATTGTCACTTGCCGACAATTCTTTACAGAGATCAAGGGTTCTATCCTTCGAAACATTATCAATTACCATATACACCTTCCCGGATTGAAGCCTATCAAGAACTTCACTTAGAGCATTTGTAAAAACGTTAAAATCCTCCTCTTCATTTGCCATGGGTACTACAACTGCGAAATCATTATATCCTGCTTTGTTATATATCATATTCTGCCAGATTTCATATTCTTGGGATTCGGGACACTTAATTCTGAGCAAACCGGGCACTCAGTCTTGCGATTACCGGATAGTTATTTCATCCTTCATTTTTCCATAATTATTTCCTCTAAATTAACCGTTTTTATATATCATTCTCATTGATACTTCATTTTTAAATTCTATTCGATGGGAGTGATGGATTATATCAGGATCCCTTCCTGGTAAATTGTGGAGGCTCGTTTATCCATGACCACCCATGAGTAGAAAATGAACAGCCCAAGCATCAGGTAGGTATACACATCGTAAAACCGGATCGTCAGGTAGATCTTCTCCCCAACTGTATCGCTCCCCTCGATCCCAAGAAAAGCCATCAGGACGATGAATGTCCAGTAGGCTATCTTGCCTGCCGGTTTAAGGGATTTTCTATCTATGAGCAATACCGGCAATAAACAAAATATCAGGGTCACCATATGGGCAGTCCATGTGATCCCTGAAAATAGATGCGTAAACAGTAATATGCTAGAAAAGTAGGCCAGACTGAAATACTGCTTTCGCCTGTACAGAAGTATTCCATTGACAACAAGGGTAAGGAATAACAAAAGGGTCAGTATATTCATCAGGCTTGTAAATCCCGGATAATCCCCGGGCGATACATTCTCATTTGTTCTTGTTTCAGGATAAAATGTTTTGATGAACCCGGCCTTGAGACTGTGGTTTACCTGGTCAGCCACAATCCTCCCTTCCAGTACATACTGTTTCAACAGTACTTCGTAAAAAGCTTCGTGGTCCTGCTTCCAGGTTTCCCATCCACGCATACTGATGGGTACTGTCAGACAGAGAATCGTGGTGAGGATCATGGAGATGGCAACCTTCCGTGAAAAATGGAAAATAAAAACATAGGCTGCCAGGAAAGCCGGTATTACCTTTATAAATGTAATAATAGTAAATAGTATTCCTGCCATATGAGGTTTCTTCTTCGACAGGTAATAGATCCCTCCAAGGATAACTACCAGAATAATGTAATTAACCT